>JAKMFM010000218.1 GCA_022425445.1 Planktomarina sp. | reverse complement strand
GATTATGCCAAAACCGCCAATGATCAGATCTGCGTAATGGTGCAGGTTGAAACGCGCGCCGCCATGGCCAATATTTCCCAGATCGCCCAAGTGCCGGGCATTGACTGTATTTTTATTGGCCCGGCGGATTTAAGCGCGGATATGGGGCATTTGGGTGATTTGACGCATCCAGAGGTGTTAGATGTCATCAAACAGGCGATGGCGGATATCAAAGCGGCGGGGCTCTGCGCGGGAACGATTTGTTTCGACCCGGACGACCAGAAACGTTTCATCGCACAGGGCGGGTGTTTTCTTGGTGTGGCCGCTGATGTGGTGACTTTGCAATCGGCTTTGGTGCAAAATGTCGCCCAGGCGCGCCGGCTTTAAGCGCAACTGCCCGACCAAGTGCCGGGCAGGGCAGTTGAGCCCTTAGCCCCGGCGGCGTTTGCGACCACCGCGACCGCCCGCATCACTGCCGGGCACTTTGTTGAAATTGATCCAAGCGGCGCCGCTTGGGTCGCAATCCATCAAGAAATTGGCGGCCCGAATGGCTTCCATTTCTTTACCGGGTTTGCTTGACATCGACCCCATGCCAAAGAGGGTGACGAAAGTTTCATCGTCCATACCCTCGGGCAAGATAATGCCTGCAGCTGCGACAGCGGCTTTCTTTTCGGAAATCTTGGTTTGATTGACTGGCAAGGCCACTGGGTTCATGATTGCCGAGGTCATGCCAGCGGCCATGGCCATCGGCAAGAAAGCATTGTTGATGCCATGGCGATTGGGCAATCCAAACGAGATATTCGATGCGCCGCATGTGGTGTTCACACCCAATTCTTCGCGCAAACGCCGGACCAATGTGAAGACCTGCAAGCCTGCGGATCCCATCGCGCCAACGGGCATCACCAGCGGATCCACAACGATGTCATGAGCCGGAATGCCAAAATCTGCGGCGCGCTCGACAATCTTTTTGGCGACTGCAAAGCGCACGTCTGGGTTCTCGGATATGCCAGTGTCGTCATTGGAAATCGCCACCACCGGCACATTGTATTTTTTCACAAATGGTAGCACCATTTCCATCCGATCTTCTTCGCCAGTCACGGAGTTGAGAAGTGGGCGACCTTCGGCGGCGGCCAGGCCATTTTCCAAAGCTCCAGGCACGGAGCTGTCGATGCACAATGGCGTGTCAACCACCGCTTGCACGCGCTCGATCAAAGCACGCATCAAGGTGGGTTCTACAAAGTTATTGTCCGCATAGCGGGGGTCTTCGGCCATTTTATTTGAAAATACGGCACCTGAGTTGATGTCCAAGATTGTGGCACCGGCGGCAGTTTGCGCAATGGCATCGGCTTCCACACGAGAATAATCGCCCGCCTCCAGCTCTGCGTTCAAGATCTTGCGGCCTGTCGGATTGATGCGTTCACCAATCACGCAGAAGGGCTCGTCAAAGCCGATGATAGCTGTCTTGGTTTTTGACTCTACAACAGTGCGTGTCATGTCTTGAAATCCTTAGGATTGAGAGGCTGGAGTGGCGGAAGAGCCGCCATTTTCGATGGTCCAATTGGCATTGGTTTTGATCCCGCCAAGTGGGAAAAAATGGACATGCGAGATGCCAAAATCTGGATTGGCGGCCTTATGGGCGGCGAGATCACTCAAAAATTCGTCCGGGGTGAAAGGCAATAGCAATTTGGTGAGATCTTTGGCGCGCCGCTGCAACACCCGAAGCGAGGCGCCCACACCACAAGCGATCGAAAATTTGATCAAAGTTTGCAGTTTTGCCGGGCCGGCCACACCGATGTGTATCGGCAGGGTGATGCCATTGGCCGCCAGATCATTGGCCCAGTCGATTACGGGGGCCGCCTCAAAACAGAACTGCGTCGCAATGGCCATATCTGCGTCAGATGTTTCTGAAAATGCCTGCTTCCAACGCAAGGCCGCGGTGACATTTGTCATGGAGCCATCGGGATCAATGTCTTTGTTGCCTTCGGGATGCCCCGCCACATGCAGGCGCTTGAACCCCGCTGCGCCGAAGGCACCGCTTTCGAGCAATTGCATGGAGCTGTCGTAATCGCCGTGGGGCTGCGTCACGCCACCTGCAAGGAGCAAGGCTTGATCAACGCCGGCCTCGCCTTGATACATGGCGATCCAATTGCGCAACATAGCCTCATCCTTGATGATCCGTGCCGGAAAATGCGGCATGACGGCAAACCCTTCGCCGGCAATGCGTTTGGCTGTGGCCACCATGTCTTCAATCGGCGTACCTTCTATATGGGCGATGTAGACACGGGTCTGGGCTGGAAGAAGGTCACGGAAACTTTCAATTTTCTCCGCTGTGCGCGGCATCACTTCAATAGAGTAATCCTTCAAAAAGGTTTCAACCTGTGGGTTGATCTCTGAATCGGAGGTCTCTTTGGATCCAAAATTGAGTAGGGCCATGGGCCGCTCCTTCTTTTCACTTGTAACTTGGGGAAATCTAGGCCTGTGAGGCCCAGCCGTCATTGGCGATGAGCTGTTTGATTTTTTCTCGATCATACTCTGCGTCGAGACGGGCCGCTTCGGATTGGGCCACGTCGGCCTGATCGCCTTCAACCGCATAGGGTTGGGATTTGCGCCATTCGGCGAGATAGGCATCAGTATCTTCGGCGCCAACTTTCATGGCGGCGCGGTCAATGGCCTGCTCAAAACGCGCGGGCAATTGCACTTTTGACGCTTTGCGTCCCTTGCCGACAATGACTTGGGCTGGGATGTCACGCCAATACACTACAATTACATCTGCCATAATGATTCCTCACAACTGTGTCACGGATTACTAGGTGCAACTGATTTCAAAACAGGGTCGAATTTCGACAATTGAACCGGTGGGAGCGACGTTCCTGTCATGCCAAAACCCATGCGCCTTGAAAAGATGGTGAATTTGGAAAAATTGGCAATAACTTTATGAGCGATTGCAAGGCAACGTGGAAGCGCTTAGGTTAGGCGCAACTCGAAAGTCGAAAGGCGTGTAAGTATGACGCCACAGCGTCCTCGGTCTGCGGACGCGATTCCCAAAGCGGTTGAGTCAACCGCAGGCCTCAAGGCCCAGGTTCAGACGCTTTATGCTGCTTTGGATCTCGGTACAAATTCGTGCCGCATGCTGATTGCGCAACCTGAGGGAGCGCAATTTAAGATTGTGGACAGCTTCTCGAAATCGGTCCAGCTTGGACACGGTTTGGAAGAACATGGGCGGCTCAGCCGTGCCTCCATGGAACGCACCTTGCAGGCTTTGCGGGTATGCAGTCAAAAATTGCGCCACTATCGCGTGAAGAAAATGCGTCTGGTCGCCACTGAGGCGTGCCGGCGCGCCGCCAATGGGGCTGAGCTCATGCGGCAAATCCGCAAAGAGACGGGTCTGAAGCTGGAGATTATCAAGGCTGAGGAGGAGGCGCAGCTGGCGGTTTTGTCTTGTGCTCCCTTGGTGAACCGCGATACCGATCAGCTATTGGTTGTCGATATCGGCGGGGGATCCACAGAATTAATTTGGATTGATCTGGTGGACGTGCAACCCAAATTGCGCAGCCGCGCGATCATGCATATGCACCGCGGATTTCGTTCGGGCGAGCGTCCGAATAAATACGGGGCCAAAGTGGTGGATTGGATTTCAGTGCCCTTAGGTGTCGCCACCCTGCGCGATTTGTTCAATGACGTCGATGACGACGCGGGTCGCTTTGCGTTGATGAGCCTGTTGTTCGAGGAAAAGTTGGAAAGCTTTATCCCCTATGATCGCGCGTATAACATGGAGCATTTCCAAATCATTGGGACAAGTGGCACGGTGACGACCGTCGCGGCCAGCCACTTGGGCTTGCGCCGCTATGATCGCAATAAAGTAGATGGGCTGACGATGTCGTCCATTGAGATTGATAAGGTGATTCATGATTACCTGCGCCTCGGCCCAACCGGACGTCAAAACGATCCGCGTATTGGCAAGGATCGCCAAGCGCTTATCATGTCCGGGGCGGCAATTTTGCAAGCTTTGCTGCGGTGCTGGCCCACCCATAAACTGTCGGTGGCCGATCGGGGCCTGCGCGAGGGTTTACTCTATGCCCAAATGAGCGCTGACGGTGTGTTGCGCGAACAACAGAGCTGAGGCGATATGGCGAAAATTCCAGGAAATAACAGTGGTCGCGGTCAGAGAGACCTGCGGGTTAAAGTAAAAACGGCACGAGGGCGGAAACTGTCCTCGACGCTTTGGCTGGAGCGGCAGCTCAATGACCCCTATGTCAAACGGGCTCAAGTGGATGGCTATCGTGGACGTGCGGCCTATAAAATTCTTGAACTTGATGACAAGTTTCGCTTTTTGCTGCCTGGAGCTCGGGTCGTGGATTTGGGCTGCGCACCGGGTGGATGGTGCCAAGTGGCGGTTCAGCGCATCAATGCATTGGGCACGCGCCAGGGCAAAAAGGTCGGCACGATCTTAGGCGTTGATCTACAAGAGATGGAAAGCATTCCCGGCGCTGAAATTCACGTGTTGGATTTTATGGAAGACGATGCGGATGCCAAGGTGAAAGCCTGGCTCAATGGGCCCGCGGATGTCGTTATGTCGGATATGGCGGCGGCCTCCTCTGGTCACAAACAGACGGACCACCTGCGCATCATCGCATTATGCGAAGCGGCGGCCTATTTTGCCTTTGACGTGCTGACACCCGGTGGCACTTTCGTGGCCAAGGTCTTGGCCGGCGGCGCAGAAGGCGAGCTGCAGGCCTTGCTAAAACAAAAATTCACCAAAGTCATCAATATGAAACCACCGGCCTCACGTTCGAGTTCGTCAGAAAAATTCGTCGTGGCGACTGGATTCCGCGGTTAAATCCTCTTTACATCGCCCCCGCAGTCGCGGCACATTTTGAATTCGAAATATCCTTAACCGGCGGAAGTTTTCATGACCTATATTCTGGCAATTGATCAAGGCACCACTTCAAGCCGTGCTATTCTTTTTGACCAAGACATGCATCCTGTCCAGTCGTGCCAGCAAGAATTTCAACAATATTTCCCACAATCTGGATGGGTTGAACATGATGCGGAGGAGATTTGGGACTCGGTGCAAGCGGTTGTTCGCGGTGTGATGGCGCAAGCGGGCTGCACAGCCAAAGAGATCGCCGCCATCGGTATCACCAATCAGCGCGAAACGACCTTGATCTGGGATCGCAAAACCGGCGCGCCTATTCATAAGGCGATTGTTTGGCAGGATCGGCGCACCTCTGCGTTTTGTGATCGTCTTCGCGCAGAAGGCCATGAGACGGAGATCACGCAAAAGACCGGCCTTTTGCTAGATCCCTATTTCTCTGCCACTAAGCTGCATTGGCTGCTGAGCAATGTGGAGGGGGCGGCCGCGCGTGCGGCGCGGGGTGAATTGCTCTTTGGGACCATGGACAGCTATTTGATTTGGAAGCTGACCGAAGGCCGCGCCCATGTCACCGATGCGACCAATGCGGCCCGAACTATGCTCTACGACATCCGCCTCGGTTGCTGGGATGCACAAATATGCGCGCTGTTGCAGGTGCCGCAGGCCATGTTGCCTGAGGTGCGTGACTGTGCTTCAGAGTTCGGGACCACTGATATGTTTGGCGCAGATATACCTATTTTGGGCGTGGCAGGCGACCAACAAGCCGCGACCATTGGGCAGGCATGCTTCGCGCCGGGGATGTTGAAATCGACCTTTGGAACGGGCTGTTTTGCGCTGCTCAACACCGGTGACACTCTTGTTGCATCCAAGAACCGGTTGCTTGGCACGATCGCTTATCAATTTGACGGCAAGCCAACCTATGCGTTGGAAGGTTCGATTTTTATCGCAGGCGCGGTGGTGCAATGGCTGCGCGACGGGCTGGGGCTTATTTCTGAAGCGCATGAAACCGCAGACATGGCCGCGGCCGCGGATCCCCATCAATCGTTGTACTTGGTGCCGGCGTTCACCGGGCTCGGCGCGCCCTATTGGAATGCTGAGAGTCGCGGCGCGATTTTTGGATTAACCCGCAATTCCGGTCCCAAGGAGTTTGCGAAAGCGGCGCTGCAAAGCGTAGGCTATCAGACCCGTGATCTGCTGCTGGCAATGCAGGATGACATGGGAACGCCTGGAGAGGCTGTTTTGCGCGTGGATGGGGGCATGACTGCGTCCGATTGGACGATGCAGTTTCTTGCCGATATTATCGGTGCGCCGGTGGATCGACCCAATGTTTTGGAAACCACGGCTCTGGGAGCGGCATGGCTGGCCGGATCACGCGCCGGCGTTTATCCTGACCAGCAAGGGTTCGCGGATAGCTGGGCCCGCGATTGTCGCTTTGAGCCGCATATGACCAGCGAGGATCGCGAGAGACTATATGCAGGATGGCAGGATTCTGTGCGCCGAACCTTGGTCTAAATGCTGTAGGGGCAGTCTATTCCAACATGCCATTTGGTGTCAAAATTCTGGGCGTGGCAGCCTGAGCGCGGCGCCATGAGCGGTTGCCATCACGCGTCTTTGTACCTGTCCCAATAGTCGATCAACCACCTGGGCCTGTGCAACCCGCAGCGTGGAAACTTAGCCCAGCGGCTGGTTTTATCTGCAATGAAGTTCGGACGCGGAAAGCCATGAAAAGCGACCATCAAGGTTTCTTGTGCAGGCTTTAACGGCGGCACCAATATGTCCATCAAGTATTGACGCAGCAAATGATACTTAAAGCTCTGTATCCATGCGAGCGGATAGTAATCTTTTTTACGCGCATGGTTGGCCACAAACCCCTGCTCTACATCATTATTTTGTTAGGCCAATTCTGGATCTTTGCGAAAGGCTTCAAATATATTGGTGTGAAAAGATGGCCTGTAGGTGAACACGCGGCTTAGCGGCGTTGAGAACGCGGACCATTTATTGGGTGACAAGGGCCTGATGAAGGAACTGACGGTCCGTCTTAGTAAGCGGATATTCCCGCACAGTGGCAGCTATTGCTATTGAGCTAAATAGCGCTATTTCGCTTTCATGAAACAGATTTTGATTTTGCTTTCCCTGGCACTTATGGGTACCACCGCTCTGGCCGATGTGCGCTACAGGTGCGTTGAACTCGATCGTGTGTCCGTGTCTGCGGGCGGACGCATGAGCCCTGCTTATCCGGGGCGTGTCTTAAATTTTTCAAAAGAGGGCCAAAATTTTTGCGGCGACGGTGTCTTTTTTCATAAGATCTATCACATCACGCTTGATGATGCCTCTGGCTGGCGTGCCCGCGCGCACTCTCAGGAGCGCGATGATTTGTATCGGCTCAACTTGATATCGGCTCGACGGGGGCTGCTGTTTCACACCGCCATTATAAACTATCGATCCGAGCCCGTTATTCAGTCTCAAGCCTTCTCCTGCGCGGTTGTTGAATTGGATCCCAGTTTTGGACAGTGCGCAGCGAAGTGAGCAATCGCGTGGCACTGACGGGGCGTGCTTCATGGTCGGAAACGGAGGGGCGCGATACGGCACTTGGGTTTTGACAGGAAGTGTCGCAAATCAGAAAGTGGTTCTAGGAAGTATTGTTTGTCAGACCGCAAAAATGTCGATTCGGGCGTATTGTACGCGTTCAATTCCACTGCCATGGCCGGTGATTCGAAATTCTGCTCAAAATATTTTGGTAAAAATTTCTAACCAAATTTCTTTAGATATTTTGACGTCGTGAAATCGGACAAATCATCAAAACTCGAGAAAATATGAAATTTTACGGCGCTAATTTGGCAAAATTCGGGTATTTTTTTCAATTTACGCCCAATTGTCTCGAACGATGAGAGTCGATTGTTAGCGCCCAACATTTAGATGTTTATGACTTTGGAGCGGCAATCTGTCCAATAAAATGCACAAGAATTACTTGTCTTCGGCTGTCTAATTCGTCAAGTGTGAGCGACGGAACTGGTGCTGTGAGGGCTTGGGGCAGCGGTCTATGATCGTTGGAGTCCAAGTTGGGTGCGAGAAGCCTAATACAACGTCTGGCGGCGCTTTGCGTATTGTCAGGCACGACAAATCCTTGGGAGGAAATATGACTGAGACTTTGAACCGTAGAAAATTCCTGCGCGGCTCCGCCGTTGTAGGTGCGGCAGCATTGGCAACTCCAGCGATCGCTGCAAACCACACAACAACGCTGAAAATGCAGGCAGCTTGGGGCGGCGGTATCTTTTTGGAGAACGCGCAATCCTACGTGGACCGCGTTCATGCCATGGCCGGCAGCTCTTTGAAAATCGACCTGCTTGCCGTCGACTCCGTGGTGAAAACCAGCCAGATGCAAGACGCGGTGCACCGTGGCGTACTTGATGCGGCGCATTATGTGCCCGCTTACTGGTATTCCAAATCAAAAGCCGCATCTTTATTCGGCACCGGCCCATGTTTTGGCTGGTCCTCGCAAGAGGTCTTGGGTTGGGTCAACTATGGTGGCGGCCAAGAGCTGTTCGACGAGCTGATGGGCACTTTAGGCCTGAATGTTGTCTCTTTCTTCAACTCACCGATGCCAGCACAGCCGCTGGGGTGGTTTAAAGAAGAGATCAAAAATGTCTCGCAAATGGATGGTTTGAAATATCGGACAGTTGGTTTGGCCGCAGATGTATTACTCGAAATGGGCATGTCTGTTGTCCAATTGCCTGGTGGTGAAATTCAGCCAGCCATGAAATCTGGTTTGATTGATGCAGCTGAGTTCAACAACCCGACTTCTGACCGCGATTTTGGTATGCAGGACGTCTCGAAAGATTACCACTTGGCGTCTTTCCACCAGTCTCAAGAATTCTTTGAAGTGACCTTCAACAAGCGTAAGTTCGAAGCGCTGCCCGAAGAGCTACAGTCGATCTTGAAATATGCCTCCGAAGCTGAAAATTCCAACTTCTATTGGCACAACACCAAGCGGTATGCGGATGATTTGCAAACCTTGCAAAACGAGCAGGGCGTGAACGTGCACCGGACTCCAGATGATGTTATGGCGGCGCAGTTGAAAGCTTGGGATGTGGTTGTTGACCGTATCGCAGCAGAAGATGCGTTCTTTGCGAAAGTGATTGAAAGTCAGAAAACTTACGCCAAGAGCGTCATGGGCTACCTGAACCTCAATCAGCCGGACTATAAGCTGGCTTACAACCACTACTTCGGTTAATCGAAAAAAATATGAAGTCCGGGGGCTCCTCAATGAGCCTCCGGATTTTGTCTATCTTGAAGGGGCAACGTGGTGATAAAATTAGTTCATGCAATTGAAAGTCTGAGCATATGGGTGGGGCGTGCCTTTGGGTGGTGCATTCTAATCCTGACGCTTTCAGTCTCTTATGAGGTCTTTGTGCGTTACGCGCTCAATGCGCCGACGGTTTGGGCCTTTGATATGATGGTACAAATGTACGGGGCATTATTTTTGATGGCCGGTCCCTATGCTTTGGCGCAAGATACCCATGTTCGCGGCGATGTGCTTTACCGTCTGTTCTCTGTGCGCTGGCAAGCCCGCGTTGACTTTCTGCTGTACCTTTTGTTCTTCTTCCCAGGTATTTTGGCGTTGTTTTGGTACGGCTGGGAAATTGCATCAGACAGTTGGCGGTACAAAGAGGTGAGCTGGAACAGTCCGGCGCGGATTCAGATTTATTTCTTCAAAACACTCATCCCGCTGGCGGGAGCCTTACTCCTGTTGCAAGGGTTTGCTGAGCTCATTCGGTGCTGGAAGGCTATGAAAACGGGTCAATGGATCGAGCGTCTCAGCGATGTGCGTGAGACGGAAGATATGTTGATGGAGAGCGAAGATCTGACAATCCCATCCCCTTTGAGCGGCGTTGAGCCAGGCTCACGTGGAACTCACTAAGCCTTTGGCAGTTTTTGAAAGATAATATGATGACAAACCCTGAAGTCGCCATCCTAATGCTTTGCCTGTTTATTGTGCTGGTATTACTTGGATTTCCAATAGCCTTCACCTTGATCGCCATGGGCGTTGGTTTTGGTTATTATGCCTACTATCAAGGCCCGCCGGAAATATTTTCGGATATTTTCAATAACAATATTTTCTACCTGCTGAATCAAAACACCTATTCGGTGATGGAGAACGACACGCTGGTCGCCATTCCGCTGTTTTTGTTCATGGGCTATGTGGTGGAACGCGCCAATATCGTAAACCGCCTCTTCTTTTCGCTCTACATGGCCGCGCGTAACCTGCCTGGGTCCCTAGCGATTGCCGCCTTGCTGACCTGTGCGGTGTTTTCGACAGCCTCGGGCATCGTGGGGGCTGTTGTGACATTGATGGGCTTGTTGGCCTATCCGGCTATGGCCAATGCGAATTATAATCGAAGCTTCGCTTCCGGTGTTATTTGTGCTGGCGGTACGTTGGGTATCTTGATCCCGCCATCGATCATGTTGATTGTCTATGCGGCCATCGGCAACCTATCGCCTTTGCGTCTCTATGCGGCAGCGGTTTTTCCGGGCCTGTTGCTCGCAGGCCTTTACATCGTCTATGTGATCGTCCGCGTGTGGATGAACCCGAAATTGGCGCCAAAGCCAAACCTAGATGACGTCCCGCCACCCTCGAAAATCTATTGGGACCTCTTGGTGTCTTTTGTGCCGCTGACGGTTCTCATTGCTCTGGTTTTGGGCTCAATTCTGGGCGGCCTTGCAACGCCAGCCGAAGCGGCGGCGATGGGTGCATTGGGCGGGATCATCCTCGCGGTGATCTATCGATCCATGACGTGGGACAAGCTCAAAGAAAGTGTGTTTCTTACGGCAAAAGCGACAGCGATGGTTTGCTGGCTCTTTGTTGGGTCTTGGACATTTGCATCGGTGTTTTCCTACCTCGGGGGCCATGATTTGATCAGCGATTGGGTGATCGGTATGAATTTGACCACGATCCAATTTTTGATCATGGCGCAGTTGATCATCTTCGTCTTAGGCTGGCCTCTGGAGTGGTCCGAGATTTTGATCATCTTTGTTCCGATCTTCTTGCCGCTGCTCGAGCCTTTTGGCGTCAACCCTTACTTCTTTGCGATGCTCGTCGCGTTGAATCTTCAGACATCATTTTTGACGCCCCCCATGGCGATGTCGGCCTATTACCTTAAAGGCGTGTTGAAAAATCAAATTGAGCTGATTGAAATCTTCAAAGGGATTATGCCGTATTTGGGCATTGTGATCTTCACAATGGTCTTAATGTATATCTTCCCGGGGATCGCCCTTTGGTTCCCAGATTATCTGTTTGGTGTTTACGTCCCGTGAAGATAGAGCCTTACACATTAACAGCAACTGAGGCGGTGCAAGCCATCGCCTCAGGTCATCTTTCCTCCGTGGACTTGGTAAAATCCTGCCTGGCGCAGATTACCAAAACGGATTCGTCGATCAAAGCTTGGGCCTTTTTGGATCCGGACAGCGCTTTGGCGCAGGCCGCCGAATGTGATCGCATTCGCAAAGCTGGGCTCGGCACCGGGCCTTTGCATGGATTGCCGGTCGGTTTGAAAGACATCATTGATACGCGAGACATGCCGACCCAGCGCGGCACCGATATTTTTAAGGATCGCCAGCCAACTCAAGACGCACGTTTGGTCGAACGCCTCCGTGAATCTGGCGCTGTCATTATGGGCAAAACCGTCACAACCGAATTGGCCTTCGTTCACGCAAATGAAACCCGTAATCCACACAACCCCGACTACAGCCCCGGCGGGTCGTCCAGTGGATCGGCCGCGGCTGTTGCCGCATGCCATGTTCCGCTGGCTGTTGGCACGCAAACCAATGGCTCTGTCATTCGGCCGGCATCTTTCAGTGGCACTTTTGGCTTTAAACCCACCCGCGGCATGATCAGCCGATCCGGGGTGCTGCAAACCTCCGATAGTCTCGATCAAGTTGGCTGTTTTGGACGGTCGTTAGAAGATGTTGCGCTGCTGAGCGACGCTTTGGCGGGCTATGATCAAGCCGACAACTGCAGCTTTGCCCGGCCGCGACCCGACATGCGCGCTGGCGCGCAAGCCGATGCGCCGGTTCCGCCAGATTTGGTTTGGTTCAACCTGCCATTTTATGATCGGCTGGCCTCCGATGCCCGCGACGGCATTGAGGCTGTGCTTGATCTGCTTGGCCCACGGCTTTCTCGCATGCCGGCGGCCGAAACTTTGGCCAACCTTGTCGCGGTACAGGCGCGCATTCATGAATATGAGATCTGCAAGCACCAAGCCAAGGTTTTTGATGCGCATTTTGAGGATCTGAGCCATGAGTTGCAGCCTATTGTGGCCCGCGGTCGGAAAATAAGTGAAGCGGAGTATACAGATGCTTTGGCGGTGAAAGCTTCGGCTCAATCCTTCTTTGACGATTTATTTGTCGAATTTGACGCGATCATCGCTCCCAGTGCAGCTGGGGAAGCTCCTAAATTTGGCGCTGGCACTGGGGATCCGATTTTTTGTACCCTATGGACCTTGGCCGGTCTGCCCTGTGTTAGCCTGCCTCTTTTGGTCGGTGACAATGACCTCCCCGTTGGCGTACAAATTATTGGGCCAACTGAAAAAGATGACCGTCTTTTGCGCACCGCGCGATGGTTGCAACTCCACCTGGCGCAAGCCACTTAACGAAGGACAATCGCATGTCAAGAAATGTCAAAATCATCGCGGGGCTTGTGGGCACAATTTTGTTCCTGGTGTTTATTTCGGGCCTGTCACATAGTATTTCGACCGGTTTTGCAGGGTTTTGGGGCGGTCTGCCCTTTATGCTGATTGCATTGGTTGTCTGTCTGGCAGCGGTTTATAATTTTTGGGAAGAATGCGTTTCCAAAAAATGAGCAAGCCACGAATTTGGATCACACGGCGTTTGTCTGATGCGACGCTAGAGCGCGCGGCACGAGACTACGATGTGGTCATCAACTATGAGGATAGTCCCGGAACCGCCGAGGAAATCATAGCCGCGAGTGGTGCATTTGATGGGATTATCCCTTGCCATTCAGAGCAATTTTCGGCCGAGGTCGTTGCGCAATTTTCAGATCGATTGAAAATTGTGGCCAATCATTCAGTCGGCGTGGACCATTGTGATCTGCCCGCATTGAAAAGCCGCGGTATCGTGGTGACAAATACGCCCGATGTCTTGTCTGATGCCACCGCTGAACTTGCGATGCTGTTGATGCTTGGAGCTGCGCGTCATGCGGTGGCGGGAGATCGGATCGTTCGGTCAGGCGCGTGGGACAGTTGGTCACCGGCGTTCATGGTTGGCAAACAGGTCACGGGTGCGCGGTTGGGGATCATCGGCATGGGCCGTGTGGGCCAAGCATTTGCCGCCAAGGCGCGCGGCTTTGATATGCAGCTGCATTACTTTAACCGCAGCCCGCTTCCAGCGGAGCTCTCGCAGGGGGCGGTCTATCATGACACGGTTGAAAGCCTGCTGGGGCTCAGCGATTTTCTGTCGCTGCACTGTCCGACGACGCCTGAAACCAGCGGTCTGATGACTGCGGAGCGGTTCGCAATCATGCCGGAGGGGGCTGTGTTTGTAAATACCGCGCGCGGCGCCTTGGTGGATGAGGCGGCTTTGCTGGCCGCTTTGCAGAGCGGCCAGCTTTCGGCTGCGGGTTTGGATTGTTTTCAAGTTGAGCCAGGTGGAAATCCTGACTTTAGTCGTTTTGATAACATTTTCATGCTTCCTCATATTGGCAGCGCAACGCGCCAGACCCGCGATGCAATGGGCTTTCGCGCTTTGGACAATTTGGATGCTTTTTTCGCCGGTAACACGCCAGGCGATCGGCTTTAACTGATATGGAAAAAACAATGACAAAAATTACATTCTTGGGCTTGGGTGTCATGGGCTACCCTATGGCGGGGCATCTGGCGGGCGCGGGGCATGAGGTCACTGTATATAACCGCACTGCTGCAAAGGCCGGCGCTTGGACGTCGAAGCATGGCGGCGCAACTGGCGCAACCCCGGCGGAGGCTGCTCGGGGTGCGGAAATGGTCATGGCTTGTGTTGGCAATGATGATGATTTGCGGTCCGTATGTTTGGGACCAGATGGCGCGTTCGCGACCATGGCAGTAGGCAGCATTTTCGTAGATCATACCACAGTATCTGCCGCGGTCACCCGCGAGCTTTATGAGGCAGCGCGTGTCAAAGGCATCGCATTTGTTGATGCGCCTGTTTCTGGTGGCCAGGCGGGTGCTGAAAATGGCCAATTGTCGATCATGTGCGGTGGCGATCAGGCCGATTTTGATCGGGCGGAGCCGGTGATGGCCGTATATTCAAAGCTTTGCCGCCGGATTGGCGAGAGTGGCGCGGGGCAAATGACCAAGATGTGCAACCAGATCGCTATTGCCGGTTTGGTTCAAGGCCTGTCCGAAGCGTTACATTTTGCCGCCAAAGCTGGTCTCGATGGCGCCTCTGTGGTGGAAGTCATTAGCCAAGGCGCCGCCGGCAGCTGGCAAATGTCCAACCGCTATGAGACGATGTTGGACGATCATTTTGAGCACGGCTTTGCGGTCGATTGGATGCGCAAGGATCTGGGAATATGCTTAGCGACGGCCGATGAGAATAGCGCGAGTCTGCCCGTGACCGCTTTGGTCGATCAATTCTATAAAGACGTGCAAAA
>JAKMFM010000201.1 GCA_022425445.1 Planktomarina sp. | reverse complement strand
CAGTAGCACTGGCAGGTATAAATTTTTCATGCCACAAACAGTCTTAATCAATGACCCAAGGATAGCATCATCATGGCATTCGGTAAAGGACATCATTTGCATCTGATCGACGGGTCAGCCTTCATCTTTCGCGCCTATCACGCTTTGCCGCCGTTGACGCGTAAATCAGATGGTTTGCCGGTGGGCGCAGTGGCTGGCTTTTGCAACATGCTGCAAAGATATGTCGAAAACAACACTGGCCCCGATGCGCCCACTCATGTCGCCGTGATCTTTGATCATTCTGGCAAGACATTTCGCAATGATATGTATGATTTGTATAAGGCGAACCGATCTGCCACGCCGGAAGATTTGATCCCACAATTTCCGCTCACCCGCGCCGCAACACGGGCTTTCAATGTGGCATGTAAAGAGGTCGAAGGTTTTGAAGCGGATGACATCATCGCAACTTTGGCATGCCGCGCCCGTGAAGCGGGGGGCGCGTGTACCATTATCAGCTCTGACAAGGATTTGATGCAGTTGGTCGGCGGCGGTGTTGTCATGCTGGATGCTATGAAAAACAAGGTGATTGATCGCGACGGTGTTGTTGAGAAATTTGGTGTCGCCCCGGAGCGTGTGGTTGATGTGCAAGCTTTGGCAGGCGACAGCGTTGACAATGTGCCCGGTGCGCCCGGCATTGGCATTAAAACCGCAGCTTTGCTGATCAACGAATATGGCTCGTTGGAAGAACTTCTGGACCGCGCTGGCGAAATCAAACAGCCCAAGCGTCGCGAAAGTCTGATGGACAATCGGCCACAGATTGAATTGTCCAAACAGTTGGTTCAGTTGGATTGCAACATGGAGCTGGATTTCTCTATCGAAAACCTGGAGGTGCGAGATCCAAACCCAAGGGAACTTATGGCCTTTGTGGCAGAGATGGAATTTCGCACCCTCAGCAAAAGGTTGTCTGAAAAGCTGGGGGTTGAAGCCCCGACTATTGCCGAGCCAGAAGTGCAGCAGGCAGCAATTGAGGCGCCCGCTGCGGTGGCCTTTGATGCACGCAAATATGAGACCATTCCAGACGCGGTGGCTCTGCAAGCTTGGATTGATCGCATTTATGCCCGCGGCTATGTAGCTGTGGATACGGAAACGACCGGTTTGAATGAAATGCGCGCGGATTTGGTCGGGGTCTCATTATGCGTTGAGGCCGGTGAGGCGGCTTATTTGCCGCTCACGCATCGCGCGGGTCAATCTGATGATCTCTTTGGCACGGATGCTTTGGCCGAGGGCCAGATGGATCACGACACGGCTCTGGCCATGCTCAAACCGATGCTGGAAGATTCCACCATTCTGAAAATCGGCCAGAATATGAAATATGACGCCAAGATTTTGGCGCGAGTGGGCATTCAAGTGGCGCCGATCGATGACACAATGTTGATGAGCTACGCACAAAATGGCGGCTTGCACAATCATGGCATGGATCTCTTGAGTGCGCGTTATCTCGATCATGCGCCCATCTCGATCAAAACACTTCTGGGCAGTGGAAAGTCCGCGATAACCTTTGATCGCGTTTCAATTGATGAGGCCAGCCGCTACGCGGCAGAAGATGCCGATATCACCCTGCGCCTCTGGCACTATCTCAAACCGCGTTTGCATCTTAATCGGGTGACATCTGTCTATGCAAGCCTTGAGCGCCCGCTCGTGCCGGTACTGGCGGATATGGAGATGCAGGGGATCAAAGTGGACCGAGATGTGTTGAGCCGTATGTCAAATGGTTTCGCACAAAAGATGGCGGGTCTTGAGGCTGAAATTCACCAGATGGCAGGGCGGAGCTTTAATGTCGGATCTCCGAAGCAGCTTGGCGAAGTGCTCTTTGATGAATTGGCGCTCCCGGGCGGCAAGAAGGGCAAAACTGGCGCCTATGCCACCGGGGTCGATGTGTTGGAAGATTTGGCGACGGAGCATGAATTGCCCGGGCTGGTTTTAGACTGGCGTCAATTGAGCAAGCTGAAGTCCACCTATACCGACGCGCTGCAAGACCATATTCATCCCGAGACTGGCCGCGTGCACACATCTTATTCGATCGCGGGCGCAAGCACCGGGCGTTTGGCCTCAACTGATCCCAATTTGCAAAATATACCCATTCGGACAGAAGAAGGCCGCAAAATTCGCGAAGCTTTTGTGGCGGAAGCAGGCAAAACATTAGTTGCCCTCGATTATTCACAAATCGAGCTGCGCATCCTGGCCCATATTGCTGATATTCCAAGTCTGAAACAGGCCTTTGCCGATGGGATTGATATTCACGCGCTGACCGCAAGCCAGATGTTTGATGTGCCGCTTGATCAGATGACATCTGATGTGCGCCGCAGAGCAAAAGCTATCAACTTTGGGGTGATCTATGGTATTTCTGGTTTTGGCCTTGCGCGCAATCTGCGCATTCCGCGGGCAGAGGCTCAGGCGTTCATCGATACATATTTTGAACGTTTCCCGGGCATCCGGAGCTATATGGACGAGACAGTAGCTTTCGCCAAAGAGCACGGTTATGTGCAAACGTTGTTTGGGCGCCGCATTCATACGCCGGAAATCGGTGCCAAAGGCCCGCAGGCTGGTTTTGCCAAACGCGCCGCAATCAATGCGCCGATCCAAGGCACTGCGGCGGATGTCATCCGCCGCGCGATGGTGCGCATGCCCGAAGCGATTGCGCATCTACCGGCCAAAATGTTGTTGCAAGTGCATGATGAATTGCTGTTTGAAGTTGAAGATTGTGCTGTCGAGGCGCTTATCGACGTTGCCAAGCAAGTGATGGAAGGGGCCAGCTTGCCCGTGGTCAAGCTGGATGTGCCTTTGATTGTTGAAGCCGGATCTGGACCAAACTGGGCCGTCGCGCATTAGAGTTTGAGGCAAAAGGGGAAATCTATGGCGAAACGCGGCCTATCAGTAGCGACCATTGCGGCACAGGCGGGCGGATATATTGATGCGGCCAGCGGCGGGGTGGTCCCGCCCATTCAGCCCAGTACCACCTTCGCACGGGATCGCAGCTATCAGCCGCATCCCACAGGCAATATCTATGCCCGTGATGACAACGACGTGTGCCGTATTGCCGAAGCACTTTTGGCGCAGCTTGACAACGCCGAGGCCGCATTATTGTTTCCCAATGGTATGGCCGCGATTGCGGCGGTGTTTCGTGCGGTGCAAAGTGGTGCGACAGTCTTGGTGCAGTCGCAGATTTATTGGGGCACAACAAAGTGGTTGCGGGAGTTTTGTGCCCGCCGGTCTGTGACGCTGATTGAGGCGGATTTGAGCGATATTGGGCAGGCGCAAAGTTTATGCGCGCGTCACCGGCCGGATCTGGTATTTGTTGAGACGCCTTCAAACCCATGGCTGCGGACAACAGATATCACGCGCGTCGCCGAGGCCACCCATGCGGCGGGCGGAAGGTTGGTGGTTGATGCCACGGCCGCCACCCCAATTTTGACTCGCGCCTTGGATTTTGGGGCGGATATTGTCATGCATTCGGCGACCAAAGGGATCAATGGCCATTCGGATGTCTTGGCCGGAGTTTTGGCGACCAATGCTCCTGCTGATCCGCATTGGCAAGCGATCGCCATAGATCGTCATGACGCGGGCGCGGTGATCGGCAGTTTTGAGGCTTGGCTGCTTATTCGTTCGATTCGCACTCTGCCTTTGCGCGTCGAGCGCATGTCCCAAAATGCCCAGGCTGTGGCAGAATTTTTGCAAAGCCACGACGCGGTGGAGCGCGTATTTTATCCCGGCTTGCCCAATTTCGAAGGACATAAGGTGGCCAAGCGACAAATGACAGGTGGGTTTGGCTCGCTCTTGTCTTTTTGCGTCAAGGGTGGGGCTATGGATGCTCTGCGGGTCGCAGGTCGATTGAATTTATTTCACCGCGCCACTTCTTTGGGCGGGGTGGAAAGCCTTGTGGAACATAGGCACACGATTGAACCTGATACAGGCATTCCTGAACAGCTTCTGCGCTTATCCATCGGTATTGAGGATGCGCAGGATCTATGCGCCGATTTGGAACAGGCGCTCACGTGCTGATCCTGTTCAACAAGCCGTTCAATGTCTTATCACAATTCACCGATCGAAGCCTCGAGGCCAGTGGGCGTGAGACTCTATCGCACTATGTCCTGGTTCCGCATGTCTACCCTGCTGGTCGATTGGATCGGGACAGCGAGGGGCTGTTGCTCCTAACAGATGACGGTAAATTGCAGGCCCAAATTGCCGATCCAAAACACAAAATGGCAAAAACCTATTGGGTACAGGTCGAGGGCGCGCCGCAAGAGGACGCATTGCAAAGCCTACGGCGCGGGGTGCGTTTGAAAGATGGAGTCACGCAACCGGCCAAAGCGCGACTGATAGAAGAGCCAATGGGCCTCTGGCCACGCAATCCGCCTATTCGAGTGCGCAAATCGGTGCCGGACAGCTGGATCGAGATGGTCATACGCGAGGGTAAAAATCGCCAAATTCGCCGGATGACCGCAGCCGTAGGCCACCCCTGCCTACGCCTCATCCGCGCGCAAATTGGCGATTGGCGTTTGGGGGATCTCATGCCGGGGGACTACAAGAAATTGATAGTCTGACAGAGAAATATTTTATTTTATATTAGTTATTTAACTCCCGCGACGGGATCATCGGGAAGAATGTGGATTGCGACCGTAGGCCGAACCAGCTTTCACCCTCCCATGTGTCATGCGAGCCTAGGTCGACCAAGCGATAGAAGCTCTTGCGATCGATTAAGGCTTCGAGATTGCTGCGCACCAGAACATAGGGGGAGGGCTCGCCAGTTTTGGCATCGCGCTCCACACGGATCGGGTGATTAGGGCCAGCGATCATTGTGTCGCCGACCTGTGTGGTGAAATACAAATCGCCGTCGCGATGATCCACATCCACGGCAACAAAGGGGGCATCATCCACTTGAATGCCCACTTTTTCAACTGGGGTCACGAGGTAATATTTCCCCGCCTCTCTTTTCAAAATCGATGAAAACAGCTTTACAAGAGCTGGTCGACCAATGGGCGTACCAAGGTAAAACCAGGTGCCATCTCGGGCAATTCGGATGTCTAGGTTACCGCAAAATGGCGGGTTCCAAAGGTGCACTGGTGGCAAGCCTTTGCCCTGGGTTGCGGCTGAGACGCTGGCGGCGATGTTTTCCGCCGATGGTGTCACAATATTTTGTCCGCTCATATCAGTTGTCATCTCTTTTTCTCAAGCTAGGCTAGATATATACCACACAGAAATTATTGCGAGGCAATCTTATGACCCAGGCCGAAACGCTTGTTCCACAAATTCAAGATCTAGGGCACAGGCTGACAAAGGCCCGAGAGATGATCCGCGGGGTTTTCATTGGACAGGAGCGGGTGGTTGATTTGGTGCTCATTACATTACTATGTGGCGGGCATGGGGTTTTGCTGGGCCTGCCAGGGGTTGGTAAAACCCGCTTGGTTGAGGCGCTGTCCACCGTTATGGGACTGCACGGCAACCGGGTGCAATTCACCCCGGATCTAATGCCTGCTGATATATTGGGCTCAGAGGTCCTAGAGACCGCATCCGATGGCACGCGGCAATTTCGCTTTGTCCAGGGGCCAGTATTTTGCCAATTGTTGATGGCTGATGAAATTAACCGCGCCAGTCCGCGCACGCAATCGGCGCTGCTTCAAGCCATGCAGGAAAAATCCGTGACGGTTGCAGGGCAAGATCGGCCGCTGGGTGTGCCCTTTCATGTGCTGGCAACTCAAAACCCGATTGAACAGGAAGGAACCTATCCTTTGCCTGAGGCGCAACTCGATCGGTTTTTGCTGGAAATACAAGTGCCTTACCCGGACCGATCAACGGAGCGAGACATTCTTTTGGCGACCACAGGCGCGCAGGAGACGGAGGTCTCTGCGGTCTTTGATTCGGGTCAGCTGCTGGCGGCGCAGGCCTTGATCCGCCGCATGCCGGTGGGCGAGGCGATTGTGGAATTGATCCTGGATCTGGTGCGCGCATTCCGACCGGAAGATCCAACAGCGCCGGCGCAGGTTCGGGAGAACATGCGCTGGGGGCCGGGGCCGCGTGCGGCGCAGGCTTTGATGCTGGCTGTGCGCGCCCGTGCTTTGTTGCGCGGGGCCTATGCGCCCTCAGCTCAGGATGTCTGCGATCTTGCGCCTGCGGTGCTCAATCACCGTATGGCAATGGGATTCGGCGCTCGGGCAGGCGGCATCACTCAGCTTGAGCTGATTGGAGCTGTCACGCAGATGATTTTAGAAAAGAAGGCAGAGACTTGAATCCAAACTTGCCCTTAAACACGGCCTTGGAGCTGACGTCTGATTGGCCACAGCTCTTGGCAGAGGCGCAGAGGCTTGCCCAAAGTTTTTCATTGGGCGGGCACGGCCGGCGGCGCGCTGGGCCGGGGGATGTCTTTTGGCAGTACCGCGCCGCACAGGTCGGCGATGCGTTGCGCGCGATCGACTGGCGGAGATCTGCGCGCGCAGATGAACAATTTGTGCGCGAGAACGAGTGGCAGGCGGCGCAGGCGGTGCAGTTTTGGGTTGATAATTCTGCCGCGATGCAATTCTCCAGTCAGAAAGAAAGTAAGCTGCACAGGGCCGCGATCATCGCTTTGGCTCTGGCAATTCTCCTCAATCAGGCTGGCGAACGCGTCGGCACCAGTGATGGGGCATTGCCGCCGCAAACCGGCCGGGCGCAGATTTCTGCCCTTGCACAGGCGATGGCGCGCCCTGCGTCGCGTGATTTTGGCAGACCGGAAATTGAGGGTTTGATGCCGAATAGTTTGGCGGTTTTTGCCTCTGATTTTTTCGGTGATTTGGCAGCGCTCTGTGAAACGGTGAGACGGGCCGCCGGTCAACAAGTGCAGGGTGTGTTGCTGATGGTATTAGATCCTCAAGAGCTTCACTTTCCCTTTCAAGGGCGCACCCTATTCGAGAGCATGGCGGGCAGTTTGCGCCATGAGAGCCAGAAGGCCGATGATCTTCGCAGCTCATATTTTGAGGCTTTAGAAGAGCGCAAGGGGCAGCTCGAAAATTTGGCGCAGAGCCTGAGCTGGCAATTTTTTATGCACAGTACAGATCAACCAGCAAGCGGCGCCTTGTTGGATCTCTATCAGGCCTTGGAAGGCCGCCGATGACGCTGTTTTTTACGATCGGGTTTGCGGCGCCTTGGTTGCTTTTAGGGTTTCTAGCCTTGCCGCTGTTGTGGATTCTGCTTCGGGCTGTGCCGCCAGCACCAATTCGACGGGTTTTTCCCGGTGTGGCACTGCTATTGGGGTTGAAGGATAAGGACGTCCAGTCGGATAAAACCCCGTGGTGGCTTTTACTGTTGCGGGCCTTGGTGATGGCCTGTTTAATTGTTGGCCTGGCCGGTCCGATTGTAAACCCGGCACCGAAGGGGCAAAGCCTGTCAAAGCTTCTTGTGATCCTCGAGGGAAGCTGGGCAGATGCCAGCGATTGGGCGGCGCAGCAACGTAAGGCACTGGAGGTGGTGGAGCAGTCGCGCAACCAAGGGCGTCCCATGGCGTTTTTGCAGCTCACGGCGTCACAGGATGATCTGGTGTTTTCGGCCGCTTCGGAAGTAGCTCCTGCCATTAAGGCGGCTGAGCCGAACGCTTGGTTGCCGAAGGAGAACTGGCAAGGCCAGTTTGAGCCAATGGGTGATTTTGACACCCATTGGCTGGCCTCACCGCTCGATTGGTCTGGCCGGACCCAATTGGCCCGAGAATTGCTGCGCTATGGATCGGTAGAGGTCGCGATGAGCCGTAGCAGCCCCCTAGGTCTGTTGCCGCTGCGTACGACGGCACAGGGGATTGAGATTGCGGCTGTGCGGATGAGCGCTGGACAGGCGCAGGTGGTTGCGGTTGATATCCTCGGGTTGGATCCCTCTGACGTGGAACGTCGTTTGCAAAGAGCTGATATACAATTTGCAGCGCAGGCGTTGCGTGCGACCACAGCAGTGGATTTGCCCTTGGAGATGCGCAACCGAATTTCGCGGCTTGCAGTTGTGACCCATAAA
>JAKMFM010000171.1 GCA_022425445.1 Planktomarina sp. | reverse complement strand
GGAGACGCGGCGCGGGCCCGTCATGTTGCGCGCGGAAAAATGTTGCCGCGAGACCGGGTTGCCAATCTTTTGGATCCTGGCAGCGCCTTTTTAGAAGTTGGTGCAACCGCAGCCCATGGCATGTATGATGGTGCGGCGCCCTGCGCTGGGCTCATCACCGGTATCGGCAAAGTGCATGGGCGCGACGTGATGGTCATTTGCAATGATGCCACGGTCAAAGGCGGTACCTACTATCCGATGACCGTAAAAAAACATCTGCGTGCCCAAGAAATCGCGCAGGAGTGCCATCTGCCCGTGGTCTCCTTGGTCGATAGCGGCGGGGCCAATTTGCCCAACCAAGATGCGGTCTTCCCAGACAGAGACCATTTTGGCCGAATCTTTTACAATCAAGCCCAGATGTCCGCTAAAGGCTTGGCGCAGATCGCCGTGGTGATGGGGTCTTGTACGGCTGGGGGTGCCTATGTGCCGGCCATGGCGGATGTGTCGATTATCGTCAAAGAGCAAGGCACGATTTTTCTTGCGGGTCCGCCCTTGGTCAAAGCTGCCACAGGTGAGGTGGTTTCGTCGGAAGACCTGGGCGGCGGAGACGTGCACACGCGCCTGTCTGGCGTGGCCGATTACTTGGCGGAGGATGACAGCCATGCTCTGGCGTTGGCGCGGGAGGCGGTGCGCCACCTGCCTGCTGATGCGCCGCAAGCCGCTATTTTTCAGGCAGATGATGTGCCGGCGCCGTGCATGGATGATATTTTTGACGTGATCCCGAGTGATTTGACCACGCCTTATAATATTCGCGATGTGATCTGCCGCTTGACGGATGGCGGCGCATTCGACGAGTTTAAAGCGCGGTTTGGCACCACTTTGGTCACGGGGTTTGCGCATATTGAGGGCATGCCCGTGGGTATTGTTGCCAATAATGGCGTATTATTTTCGGAGGCGGCTCAAAAGGGCGCGCATTTTGTTGAGCTTTGTTCCCAGCGCAAAACACCGTTGATTTTCTTGCAAAACATCACCGGATTTATGGTGGGCCAGAAATATGAGAACGAGGGGATTGCGCGCCATGGGGCGAAAATGGTCACAGCAGTCGCCTGCACCTCTGTGCCGAAAATTACCATGATTGTGGGTGGCAGCTATGGGGCTGGCAACTACGGTATGGCGGGCCGCGCTTTTCAACCGCGGTTTTTATGGAGCTGGCCCACATCGCGCACGGCCGTCATGGGGGGCGCGCAAGCGGCCGGCGTCTTGGCCACCGTCAAACGCGATGCGATAGAGCGAGCGGGGGGCAGCTGGAGCGATGAGCAAGAAGCGGCCTTCAAACAGCCAACGCTTGAGATGTTTGAGACTCAATCCGATCCGCTCTACGCCAGCGCACGATTGTGGGATGATGGGGTGATTGATCCAAGAGACAGCCGCAAGGTCTTGGCTTTGTCTTTGCGCGCCGCGCTCAATGCCCCGATCAACGAGACAAAATTTGGCGTCTTTAGGATGTAATGACATGAGTGATGAAACGACCGTTATGACCCAGCCGGACAGTTTTGGCCGCCATTGGGTCTATGTTACTGAGGCGCAAGTGCGCGGCCATAGCAAAGGGCGTTTTGGTCTGGTTATTTGGCTGATCTGCCTTTGGTTTGTTGCGGTTGGGGGTCTCGAGATCGTCTTGGGCAGCAGCAGCTCTTTGCCGCGTTTGGTCTTTGGGGTGGTTTTATTTCTGACGGGCGCCGGCCTGGTGCTGCGCAGCCGTCAGGCCTATCTGGCGGCCTTATTTGTGCCGATGATTTTTCTCATCCGCTTTTTTAGCCAAGCCTCAGGATATGGAGGGCTTTTGAGCGGACCAGCGCAATATTACGACCTGTGTAACGCTTTGGTGGTTGTGGGGGGATGTTTCTACCTATTTGAGGGGGACCGCCCCAATTTCATTTTCCGGCGGCGCTACCGCAGTTATCGGGCAGAGAGCGCGCAGAAATGATAAATAAGCTGCTGATCGCCAACCGCGGCGAAATCGCTTGCCGCATTGCCCGCTCTGCCCATGAAATGGGAATTGCCACTCTGGCGATTGCCTCGGCGGCAGATGAAGAGGCGCTGCATGTGCGGTCTTGTGATGAGGTGGTGCATTTGGGCGGTCACAATCCGGCCGAGAGTTATTTGCGCCGCGATGCGATTATTGCTGCGGCTCTAGAGCATGGCGCGGATGCGGTTCACCCGGGCTATGGCTTTTCGTCAGAGGACCCTGAATTTGCACAAGCGGTGCAAGAGGCAGGCCTAATCTGGGTCGGACCGCCCGCTGAGGCCATTCGGGCCATGGGGCTTAAAGATGCTGCAAAGGCGCTGATGCAAAAGGTAGGCGTTCCAATTGTACCGGGGTATCATGGGGAGGCACAGTCTTTGCAGGTGCTCCAACAGGCAGCTGCAGAGATTGGCTATCCCGTTCTCATCAAGGCTGTGGCGGGCGGTGGTGGCAAAGGCATGCGCCGTGTCGATCGGCCTGAAGAATTTGCCGCCCATCTGGCCTCCGCACAATCCGAAGCGCAAGGTGCCTTTGGCAATGCGCGGGTGTTGGTTGAAAAGTTTATCGCCAACCCACGCCATATCGAAATTCAAATTTTCGGTGACGGGCAGACCGCTGTGCACCTTTATGAGCGGGATTGCTCTTTACAGCGCCGTCATCAAAAGGTGATCGAAGAGGCGCCAGCGCCGCATATGCCACATGCGGTTCGCGATGCAATGGGACAGGCGGCCGTGCGGGCGGCTGAGGCGATTGGCTACGTCAGTGCCGGCACGGTTGAGTTCATTGTGGATGGCAGCGCATCCCTGCGCGAAGACAGGTTTTATTTCATGGAGATGAATACGCGTTTGCAGGTGGAGCATCCCGTCACGGAAGAAATTTTGGGGATAGATCTGGTGGCCTGGCAGCTTCAGGTTGCAGCTGGTGGTGTTTTACCACTGAAGCAAGACCAAATCCAAGCGCAGGGCCATTCCATCGAAGCACGGCTTTATGCGGAAGACTCTGATCAGGAATTTTTGCCTTCAATCGGCCAGTTGCACCATCTAAAATTTGGACCTGGGCTGCGTGTGGAGACAGGTGTGACGCAGGGGGGGCAGGTCACACCCTATTATGATCCAATGATTGCAAAGCTGATTGCCACTGGTCCAGATCGGGCCAGTGCGCTGCAACGTTTGCTGCGGGGATTGCAATTGACCCAGATCGCAGGTCTCAAGACCAATCGCGATTTTTTGGTTGCGCTATTGCAGCACAAAGATTT
>JAKMFM010000155.1 GCA_022425445.1 Planktomarina sp. | reverse complement strand
TCCTGCGCCCATTCTATCGTATCAGGGTCGGCCCGTTCGCCGGCCAGATAGAGCGCACGCAGTCTGCTCATGTCGAAATTTTTGATTGAGTCGCCCTTTGAATCTTGCCGTTTGATTGCGCGAAAGGCGGTGGGTGCCGTGAAGAAACTGCGCACATCGTGCTCGGCAATGACCCGCCAAAAGGTCGTTGCATCGGGTGTGCCGACTGGCTTGCCCTCAAACACGACAGTGGTGTTGCCATGGATCAATGGCGCATAGCAAATATAGGAATGTCCAACGACCCAACCCACGTCGGAGGCGGCCCAAAACACATCGCCCGGATCGACATTATAGATGTTCTTCATTGTCCAGTTCAACGCAACTAAGTGCCCAGCGGTCGGGCGCACAACGCCCTTTGGCGCGCCAGTTGTGCCGGAGGTGTAGAGAATATAGGCAGGATGATCCCCGGATACGGCCACGCAGGGAGCGGGCTCTACGCCCTCTTGCAAATCGTGCCATTCGATGTCCCGTGGTTCCAACTCAGCCTCGCATTGGGGGCGCTGAAAGATCACGCTAAATTCAGGCTTATGCGCAGCCAGATCAATGGCGCCATCGAGCAGTGGTTTATATTCGACTATGCGGCCAGGCTCGATCCCACAGGAGCCTGCAATAATCGCCTTTGGAGTGGCGTCATCAATACGAACCGCCAGTTCATTTGCGGCGAAACCGCCGAAGACAACCGAATGAATCGCGCCGATACGAACGCATGCCAGCATGGCCACCAAGGCTTCAGGCACCATCGGCATGTAGATGATAACCCGATCTCCCGCCACCACCCCTTTGGCGGCCAGCCCACCTGCGAGCGTGGCGACTTGCTTTTGTAACTCGGCGTAGGTGGTTTTGGATTTTTGTCCTGTAACAGGGCTGTCATAGATAATGGCCACTCGATCGCCATTACCGGCGTCGACATGGCGATCAACGGCGTTGTAACAGGTGTTGACCTGCGCATCCTTGAACCATTCGTATAGGGGGGCGTCATCGTTCCATAGAGCTTTGGAGGGTGCTTGGATCCAATCAATCGCCTCAGCGGCTTTCATCCAAAACGCCTCTGGATCTGTCTGCCAACCGGCATAAACTTCTTTATAGGACATTTGTTCGCCTCCACGTCAGTTTTGAGAAGGTTATTCCCTATCACAGGCTTGGACGCAACATTGGGCTTGCGCTAACAGTTCGGCATGCGACGATCCGCCATTGCATCATGTGGAACTCTTGTGGAAAATGGCGATTAAGCCGCTGTGATATGGAAGAGAGATCATGCAAAACATACGCGCCGAAGTGGTGTTGCCAACCAAACAATTGCGAGATGACATTCCGTTTTTTACCAAAATACTTGGGATGCGGATGGATGAAATTTTTCCAGCCGATGATCCCAGCGTTGCGGTATTTTCCGGCTATGGTTTGCGTGTCCGGGTGCAAAAGGATGCAGAGACCGTTCCGGGGTTGTTGCGCATCCTATGTGATGATCCACTGTTGATTGCGGGTGGTCAGACGCATTTGACCGCGCCCAACGGCACGCGCATTGAAATTGCTGCCCTTGCGCCGCCCGTCGTGATGCCGCCGATTGCGCATGAATTTGTGATGCGCCGCATGGCCGATCAAGCCCCCTGGGTCATAGGGCGCGCAGGCATGCACTACCGCGACCTAATTCCCAGCCGCTTGGGTGGTTCAATCATCGCCAGTCACATCCGCATACCCGGCGGCGGACCGGTGCCGGATATGGTGCATTTCCACTCGGTCGGGTTTCAACTGATCTATTGTTACAAGGGCTGGGTGGATTTGGTCTATGAGGACCAGGGTCCACCGTTTCGCCTTGAAGCTGGAAATTGCGTGATCCAACCGCCGGAAATTCGTCATCGCGTGCTCTTTGCCAGTGAAGATTTGGAGGTGATTGAGATTGGCGTGCCCGCAGAACATATCACCACCATAGATCATAGCATGGATCTGCCAACGCAGCATATACGCCCCGATCGGCTGTTTGAGGGGCAGAGGTTTGTTCATTACAAAGCCAATGAGACTGAATGGCGCCCGTTCCGCCTGCCGGGTTTTGTAGCGCGCGACACGATGATTTGTGCGCATACAGGTGCCGTGGCGGGGGTACAGGTGCTCAAGCCGGGGCCGGGTCAACCTGTTTGGGCAAGTCACACGAGTGATATTCACTTCACCTTCGTCTTGCACGGTCACTTGACGCTGCAAAGCAACGATCAGGCAGCGCAGCGGCTGGTGGCTGGCGATGCTTTTGTCATCCCGCCGGATATGGCGTGTTTGTATAGCGCGCCCTCTGAGGATCTTGAGCTATTAGAGGTCAGTTTGCCCGGTGAATTTGAGACTCATTTGGAAGACAGGGCTTAAGCTCTTAACGACTGCGGCATTTGCAGGGTGGACGGGGTCAATCATTGGGTGTGTAATGCGTGTCAGCGGCGCTAGGCGTCGATTTTGAAAGGGTATAGCCATGAGCAATGATTTAATTCTCGCCGCGTCTCAGGTTCGCCTGAAAGCCTATGTGCCTTATTCCAATTTCCCTGTTGGGGCCGCGTTGCGCACTGTGAGCGGTGCAATTTATGTTGGCTGCAATGTTGAAAATGTGGCCTACCCCGAGGGAACTTGCGCAGAGGCTGGCGCGATTGCCGCCATGTGTGCAGGGGGGGAATATGAGATTGCTGAAGTGGCTGTGATTGCCGGATCAGACCGTCCTGTTCCGCCCTGTGGTGGCTGTCGTCAAAAATTGGCGGAATTTGCCAAGGGGCAGGTGCCTGTGACGTTGCTGACGACCGATGGTGCGCAGGAGCGAACACTGGTGGCAGATTTGCTGCCCGGTGCATTTGATCCCGATCATCTGACATCTGGGACGCAGGACCCGAAAGCCTGATGCTGACCCGCGACCTTCTTTTGGCTTTACGAGAAGGCTGGCCGGTACCGGCAGAGGCGGTGCGGGCTTTTGGTGCCAACTTGTGCGCGGGCGATATTAGTGATGCACAGGCCGGAGCATTTGCGATGGCGATTTGTTTGCAGGGGCTCAGCGAAGAGGGGCGCGTGGCTTTGACGCTCGGTATGCGCGACAGCGGCAAAGTGCTGGGCTGGGACCTGCCGGGTAAAGTGATCGACAAGCATTCTACCGGCGGCGTAGGGGATTCAGTTTCATTGCTTCTGGCGCCGATGCTGGCGGCGGTTGGTGCCTATGTTCCAATGATTTCCGGGCGCGGATTGGGGCACACCGGTGGGACCTTAGACAAATTAGAGGCTATCCCAGGCCTGAAAACGCAATTCACGGAGGTCGAATTTCGCGCCATAGTGGCCAATGTCGGCTGCGCGATTGTAGCGCCAAGCCCAGATATCGCGCCGGCCGATCAACGCCTCTATGCGGTTCGCGATGTAACCGGGACTGTAAGGTCTCGGGATTTGATCACCGCGTCCATTTTGGCCAAAAAACTGGCCGCGGGGCTGGACGGGCTGGTGCTAGATGTCAAAACCGGCTCGGGAGCGGTGATGTCAGATCTGGGTCAAGCGCGAGATCTGGCGCAGGCCTTGGTCTCCACTGCCAATGGAGCCGGTTGCCCCACCAGCGCGGTGTTGACGGATATGAGTCAACCGCTGATCCCAAGTATTGGCAAT
>JAKMFM010000149.1 GCA_022425445.1 Planktomarina sp. | reverse complement strand
AAAAAGGAATAGATCATGAATGGGTTTTTGACCACACATGTCTTGGACACGGCCAAAGGTTGTCCGGCTGCTGGGATTCAAATTGAGTTATTTCGCTATGAAAACGGCCTGGCGGTGAAATTGGGTGACGCCGTCACAAATGCGGACGGGCGCACCGACAGTCCGATATTGCCCAAAGAGGATTTTGCCCTGGGGCAGTATGAGCTGGTATTTCACGCGGGCGATTATCTGCGCCACACAGGGCAAGCGGGACAGGCACCATTGTTTTTAGATGTGGTGCCCATTCGTTTTGGCATGTCGCAAGATGATCACTACCATGTGCCCCTGCTGTTGTCGGCCCATGGGTTTTCAACCTATCGTGGAAGCTAGGGAGGCTTATCATGTATGATGCTGCGATATTTTGGGACTGGATCAGCTTTGCCGTGCGTTGGCTGCATGTCATCACAGCCATGGCTTGGATTGGCTCATCGTTCTATTTCATTGCGCTGGATTTAGGGTTGAACCGCAATATTGAAGGGCCTGCCGATGGTGAGGAGTGGCAGGTGCATGGGGGTGGATTTTATCACGTTCAGAAATATCTGATTGCGCCAGAAGCCATGCCAGAGCATCTGAAATGGTTCAAATGGGAGAGTTACACCACTTGGCTGTCCGGGGTTGCCATGTTGATGGTGGTCTATTGGGCAGGCTCGGAGCTTTATTTGATTGATCCGGCGAAGATGGATCTGAACACTTGGCAAGCGATCGCCATTTCGGCGGGTTCTCTTGCGATTGGCTGGGTGATCTACGATGTCTTGTGTAAATCGTCGCTCGGTGAGTGCCCCACGTTCTTGATGCTTTTGCTCTTTGCGCTGTTGGTGGCGATGTCTTGGGGTTATAATCAAATTTTCACGGGCCGCGCGGCGCTTTTGCATCTGGGAGCTTTTACGGCCACGATCATGACGGCCAATGTGGCTATGATCATCATGCCCAATCAGAGGATCGTTGTGGCCGATTTGAAAGCGGGGCGGGAGCCTGCGGCCAAATACGGCAAGATCGCAAAATTGCGCTCCACTCATAACAATTATCTCACCCTGCCAGTGATCTTTTTGATGCTGTCAAATCATTATCCGTTATCGTTTGGCACGCCCAATGCTTGGATCATAGCCTGTTTGATCTTCCTGATCGGCGTGACCATTCGCCATTACTTCAATTCGATGCACGCCCGAAAAGGTCGGCCGAATTGGACCTGGGCGGTCACTGTAATTTTGTTCATCATTATTGCCTGGCTGTCCTCAGTGCCCGGTTTTGATGGAAATGAGGAGCAGGCCGAAGCCGTGCCTTTAAGCCCTTATGAGATGCGGTTTGCCGAGGCAGAGGGGTTTGAGCAGGCGCATGAAATTGTTCAGGGCCGCTGCGCCATGTGCCACGCGCGTGCGCCGGATTGGGACGGGCTGCGCTGGGCGCCCAAGGGGGTCTTGCTTGAAACCCGCGCCGATGTGGCGCGCAATGCACGGGCAATTTATTTGCAAGCGGGGGTGAGTCACGCCATGCCGCCGGCCAATATAACCGACATTCCGCAAGAGGATCGTGCGCTTTTGACCGCCTGGTATCGCGCAGGGCAATAGGGGAGACTTCCACTCTTGCAACCGGTTGCAAAAATAGTATCCTAAGACCTGAACGGCTTGCCAAGTTGGGGCAGGGTTTTTGCATTTAAATCGGAGTATTTTCTGTGAACACAGCAGATAAAACCATTCGCCTGACCACCGCACAGGCCATCATTCGCTATTTGGCGGCGCAGTATATTGACATTGAAGGTGAGAAAACCCGCGTCTGTGGCGGGGGGTTCGGCATTTTTGGCCATGGCAATGTTCCGTGTTTGGGCGAGGCCCTTTATGATCACCGCGAAGAGCTGCCGTTGTACCGCGGGCAAAATGAGCAAGGCATGGGGTTTGCCGCAGCGGCCTACGCCAAATATCACCTGCGACAAAGGTTTATGTTTTGTACGGCCTCGGCGGGACCTGGAACGGCCAATCTATTGACCGCGGCTGCATTGTGCCATGCTAACCGTCTGCCGATGCTGATGCTCTGTGGCGACACGTTTTTGACCCGTCTTCCCGATCCCGTGCTGCAACAGTTGGAGCATTTTGGCAATCCGGCGCTCGGGCTCAACGATAGTTTTCAAGCGGTGAGCCGTTATTGGGATCGGATCACCCATCCGGCGCAGGTGATCCAAACCCTGCCAGCGGCTTTGGCGACCATGCTGGATCCGGCCGATTGCGGTCCGGCGTTCATCGCTCTGCCACAGGATGTGCAAGGCTGGACCTATGATTACCCAGTGTCTTTCTTTGAGCCAAAAGTGCACCGCATTCGCAGGCAAATGCCTGATGCGCGCGAGCTTGAGGATGCGATCGCGGCTTTGAAAGCTGCCAAGCGACCGGCGATCATCGCCGGCGGCGGGGTGCAATATGGCAAGGCTGTGGTAGAGCTCACTCACTTTGCAGAGACTTGCGGGATTCCCGTAATTGAAACGATTGCGGGCCGCGCCAATCTCCTGGCCGATCACCCGTTGAACATTGGGCCGGTTGGGGTGACGGGCTCTGACAGTGGCAATTGGCTGGCAGAGCGTGCGGATGTCATCTTATCGGTCGGCAGTCGCTTGCAAGACTTTACCACAGGATCATGGACGGCCTTTGCGGAAGATGCGCAATTTATCTCGCTCAATACGGCACGCCATGACGCAGGCAAGCATCGCGCTTTGCCGCTGATGGGAGATGCCAAATTGGGACTTCAGGCCCTTAGCGCGCAAATGGGGACCTATCGCGCCCCAGCCGCTTGGGTGAGCGAAGCGCAAGGCGCGCGCCGCAAATGGGATGCCTATGTGGCGCAGAATGTGAAGCCAGGCAATCGGCCGAATTCCTATGCGCAGGCGATCGGAGTGGTCAACGCGCTCTGCGATCCGCGTGACCGTGTGGTTGCGGCGGCAGGCGGTCTGCCGGCAGAGGTGACGGCCAATTGGCGGACCTTGGATATTGGCACGGTGGATGTAGAATTTGGATTCAGTTGTATGGGCTATGAAATCGCGGGCGGCTGGGGGGCACGCATCGCGCAAAGTGAGCTTGAGCCGGCGCAAGATACGATCGTCTTTACCGGTGACGGCAGCTATATGCTCATGAATTCAGACATTTATTCATCCGTTCTAACGGGTAAGAAGTTGATCGTTCTGGTGCTCGACAATGGCGGGTTCGCTGTGATCAACAAACTGCAAAACAACACAGGAAATGAGAGCTTTAACAATCTCATCGCCGACTGCCCAACGATAGATGCGCCCTTTGCGATTGATTTTACGGCCCATGCGGCGGCCATGGGGGCCCATGCAGAGCGGGTGGCAAACCCCGCTGAATTGGCAGAGGCGTTCATGCGGGCCAAGGCGGCGGAGAAAACCAGCGTGATCGTCATGGATGTCGATGCCTATGAAGGCTGGACGACTGAGGGACACAGCTGGTGGGAAGTTGGCACGCCTCAGGTGAGCGCTAATGCTTCGGTCCGTGAAGCCCATGAAGACTGGGAAAGTGGCCGCAAGAACCAGCGGCGCGGGGTGTAGCTATGCAACACCTCTTGGCGGGTATCGCTCAAAATAATTTTGTGGTCATTGGCCGCGCAGGCATGGATTTCTTTCCCGATCCGCCTGGAACGAAGACGGAAGAGGCAGAGGTCTTCACCGCCGGTCTCGGTGGGTCCTCGGCCAATATCGCGGCGGGCCTGGTAAAGCTTGGTGGCAAGTCGGCTTTGGTAACCTCGGTCAGTGATGACAGCGTCGGGCGCTATTGTATCAATCAGCTCAAAAATTATGGGGTAGATTGCCGCTATGTAAAATCGGTTGGCGGTGAGTTTCGAAATTCATTGGCCGTCTATGAAACACGCGTCGAGGAACATCAAAGCGTGATTTATCGCAACGGCGCGGCCGATTTTCAATTTACCGCAGAAGACGCTGAGCGCGTGGCTTACGGCAATTTCGGGGCTCTGGTGACGGCTGGAACGGTGTTTGCTGCTGAGCCAAGCCGCTCTGCGGCCTTTCATGCGTTTGATTTGGCCCGTGCAGCTGGGCTGCCAATCATTTTTGATGTAGATTATCGTCCCTACAGTTGGCCATCGCCGCAGGTGGCCGAAGAGGTTTTGTCCCGCGCCGGCGCGCTGTCGGATGTGATTGTGGGCAATGACGAAGAATTTGGCTTCATGGCGGGTGGACTTGACAAAGGTCTGGCCAAGGCGCGCGCCCTGGCGCAGGGCACTGCGAAGATTGTGATTTACAAAATGGGTGAGAAGGGTGCGATTACCTTTGCCGGAGATGATGAATTGCGCACGGGCATCTATCCGGTCGCTGCGTTGAAACCCACAGGCGCTGGGGACAGTTTCATGGCGGGCTTTCTGGCGTCTCTGGCGCAGGGCTTGCCGCTCAAGACTGCGGTACTTCGCGGCTCTGCCTGCGCGGCTATCGTTGTGGGCAAACCGGGTTGCGCGCCGGCCATGCCCTTCCCGGCCGATTTAGAAACATTTTTGGCCGCGCACGACGGTCCCACAGAGGTGAAAGAGTAAACCATGCATATAGCTCCTTTTGACAATAAAAATTCCCCGATTGTGGATGTGGACGATGCCACGGTCCCGTTGAATTATTTCAACATTGTAAAATTGGCCAAGGGTCAGGCGTTTGACTATCAAGCGCCGGGGTATGAGACCTGCATTGTTCCGGCCACGGGCTCGATTGATGTCGATGTCGAAGGGTTCAAAACAACCGGATTGGGCGGGCGTGTTGAAGATGTTTGGGGCGGTGAGCCAGAGGGCGTTTATGTGCCATCGGGCGCGAAAGTGGAGATGGTTTGTCTTTCGGAGACCGCGGAGGTGTTCATCGCTGGCGCAAAATATGACGAAATTCTCGATCCTTTTGCGGTGCGTGCCGATGAGATTGATTTGGTACAATATGGCTCAGACGATACAAAAACGCATCGTAAAATCAAACACATACTTGGCCAGAAGCAACATGGAAAAGTCGGTCGCTTGCTGGTGAGTGAGCTGTTCACGGTCGGTGCAGGCGGATGGTCGGGCTTTCCAAGCCATAAGCATGACACAGATCGGCTGCCTACAGAGACACGGCATGATGAAACGTATAATTTTCGTTTCAAACCCAATTGGGGTTCAGGTGTACAAATGTTGCAGCGCGAGGATAACACTCCGGGGGAGGCCTATCATATCATGGATGGCTCAACCATCTGTCTCAACAGTGGCTATCATCCCTGCTGCGTTCTGCCGGGCTATGAGATGTATTATTTCACCATTCTTGGCGGCTTGAGCCAGCGCTCGCTCGTACAATATTTCCAGCCAACCCATGCCTATCAAATCGAAACCATTCCCGGAATTAAAGACATGATCGCGAAATTCAAATGACCCTCGCAACTCTTGCTGACGTGCTGCAACCGGCCCTAAAGCAGGGCTATGCGGTCGGAGGATTGGTGACTTTGGGCTGGGAAGATATGCGCGCTTACGTGGCGGCGGCCGAGGCGGAGAACTGCCCGGTTATTCTGCAGGCCGGACCCTCATGCCGGGCGCATACGCCCCTGCCGGTTTTGGGTAAAATGTTTCGGCATTTGGCAGAGACTTCCTCGGTGCCCGTGGTGGCCCATCTTGATCACGGCTATACGTTTGAAGACTGTAGACTTGCGATCGACAGCGGCTTCACCTCAGTGATGTTCGACGGCTCACGCAAGCCTTTGCAACAAAATATTGATGAAACTGCCGCAATTGCTGAGATGGCTCATGCGGCTGGCATCTCTTGCGAGGGTGAAATTGGATTTGTTGGCTATTCTGGTGGCGAAGGCTCTGATGGGACCGACCCTGAAGAGGCGGCAAAATTTGCCCATGACAGTGCTGTGGATGCAATGGCGATCAGTGTTGGGAACGTGCATCTACAACAGGATAAGGAAGGTGGGCTGGATCTGGTGCGCATTGCCCAGATTGAGGCGCTGACGTCCCTGCCGTTGGTTATTCATGGCGGCTCTGGTGTGCCAGTAGAGCAGCGCCGGCATCTGTCATCAAAGACGTCGATTTGCAAATTCAATGTTGGAACCGAATTGCGCATGGCTTTTGGCTCGGCCCTGCGCACTGCGGTTGCGGCAGATCCGGCGCGGTTTGATCGGGTGCAAATCCTGTCTGATACGCTTGATCCGGTCCAA
>JAKMFM010000016.1 GCA_022425445.1 Planktomarina sp. | reverse complement strand
ACATCATTTTATGAAAATTCTACTTGGCGAGCGAGTATGTTGATCAATCTCGGATATGGTGTCGGCGGTGATCAAATCCGCGCTCGAGGTCATCGGCTTAGCTTTGATGAGGCATGCGAGATAAAATAGGACCCGTCTCCTAATTTTGGATCGATAGAAAATATGGGCTCAAACAGAAAAGTATAAAACACTTGCTGTTTTCATATGCCAACTCGAAAGGTGAGAAATGAATGTTCTTTGGATAATGGTCGACCAACTGCGATGGGATTACTTGAGCTGCTACGGTGCAAAGCATATCGACACGCCAAATATCGATTATTTGGCGAACAGAGGACTACAATTCAACCGTACTTACGTTCAGTCTCCGATTTGCGGGCCAAGTCGGATGAGCTTGTACACGGGGCGCTATGTGAGCAGTCATGGTGCGACCTGGAATGGCTTCCCATTGCCTGTCGGTCAGCCGACGTTAGGCGACCATTTGCGCGACATTAGCGTGGGCTGTCATTTGGTCGGCAAATCACATGCTACGGCCGATAAAGCTGGCTTGGCCCGGCTCGGTATCGATCCAAGCAGCCAAGTGGGGCAACGCATTGGTCAAGCGGGCTTCGACGTTTTCATAAGAGATGATGGAACAAATCACTCAGATTATCCAGACCGCCATGCGGAGGATTATGATGCATATTTGCGCAGCCACGGGATGGACGGTCAAAATCCTTGGGAAGAATGGGCGAATACCGCAGTGCGCCCCGACGGAACTCTATGCTCTGGATGGGTTTTAGAAAACTCAAAATACCCTGCGCGCGTTCCAAAAGAACATTCTGAAACCGCCTGGCTGACAACACGGTGCATCGATTTTATCGAGCAGCAAAACGACGGCCCATGGCTTTGTCATTTGAGCTATATAAAACCCCACTGGCCCTATCTCGTTCCAGCGCCTTATAATGACATGTATAGCGCATCGGATCTTCCTAAGGTCAACCGAACTGAAGCAGAAAAAGAGCCGGACCATCCATTTCTCGCGGCTTGGGGCAATATGCGCGTAAACCAAACATTCTCGCGTCAGGAGGTCCGTGATATCGTAGGTCCAGCCTATATGGGGCTTATTAAGGAATTGGATGATCAGATCGGGCGTTTGTTGGAATATCTCGAACAAAGCGCGCAAATGAACAATACCATGGTTGTTTTTACATCTGATCATGGCGACAATCTTGGGGATCATTGGCTTGGTGAAAAAGACCTATTTTTTGATTGCAGCGCGCGTGTTCCCTTAATTATTTATGACCCGAGGCAAGAAGCCGATGCAACTCGCGGAACGTCAACAGATCATTTGGTTGAGGCAATTGATTTAGTTCCAACGTTTATTGAAGCCTTGGGGGGTACGCCTCCGCTCCATATTTTGGAGGGGCGATCGCTACAGCCGCTCTTGCACGATCAGGACCCAGTATGGAGAGAGTATTGCGTAAGTGAATATGATTATGCAACGCGGGACGCACGGGGCGCCTTACAAATTGACGAAAGCGATGCGAGATTGGTCATGATCTTTGATGGCAGATGGAAATATGTTCACATCGAGAAGATGCATCCTCTGTTGTATGATTTAAAGACAGATCCTGGCGAACTTATGAACCTGAGCAATGATCCGAAATATGCCAGCCAAATCGCGCGACTGCGCGATCAACATTTTGAATGGGCACGCCGCCACCATTCTCGGATTACGTTAAGCTCGGCCACAATTGACGCCATGACCGCCAACAAAGAGCCGCCTGGAATTTTTATCGGCTATTGGGATCAAAAGGAGCTCGAAGCCGACGGCAAAAAAATTCCAGCGCATCTGCGTAATGGTTAACAAGGTGTAGAAATTTTATATTTTTTGGAAATTGGGTGGAAAAAATGACTTCAAAAAACGACAAAAGCAAAAAAAAACCCAATTTCCTTATGTTCGTTACGGATCAACATCGTGCAGATTGGCTGGGCTGCGCAGGGCATCCAGTGGTGAAGACACCCAACATCGACGCTATTGCGGCGCAGGGTACTCGGTTCGCAGACTTCCACGTTGCTTTGCCGGTCTGCATGCCCAATCGTGCTTCGCTGTTCACAGGTCGAATGCCCTCTGTGCATGGATTGCGCCACAATGGCTGCTTGCTGTCCGAGCGTGCGAATACGTTTGTCGATGTGCTGGCAGCGGGCGGTTATGCAACGGCGAGCATCGGAAAGAGCCATTTGCAACCTTTCACGGATGAGCCGCCCTTGCGCAGACCGGATGGTGTTGAGCGGTTGGTCCCTGAAGCGTGGAAAAATGACATCGGTAGCTACACAAAGGAAGAACCAGCGAGCTTTGATAAGCCGTCTGATGCGCCCTTTGAGACGCCCTATTATGGCTTTCAGCATGTAGACATGGTGACAAGCCACGGCGATCGATGTGGCGGTCAATACGGTCGATGGTTCCGTGAGACTGTTCCGAATTGGAAAGAGCTGCATGACCCTGCAAACGAGCTTGCGCATGACTACACATGCCCACAAGCCTATCGGACGCCAATTCCTGACGATAAATATCCAACGGCTTGGGTTGCAGATAAAGCTATTGAATACCTTAAGGGGCGCAAAGACGAAGACGCACCCTTCTTTGCATTCGTGTCTTTCCCCGATCCACATCATCCGTTCAATCCACCAGGCAAGTATTGGGACATGTATGATCCCGATGATTTCTATGTAGATCTCCCTTATGACGCGCATGAAAACCCCACACCGCCTATGCAGCATGAAAGCAAGATGTTCGAGCAAGGGATTGAACCTGCGATCCCACAAATGCCCTTCTGTGCGAGTGATAAGCACATCCGTGAAGCCAAAGCGCTGACTGCTGGAATGATCACAATGATAGATGATCATATTGGTCGCGTCATTGATGCGTTGAAATCGTCGGGCGAATACGACCATACCGTGATAATATTTACTTCTGATCACGGCGACTACTTGGGAGACTTCAGTCTGATGTTGAAGGGTCCGATCATGCTGCCCTCGATCACGCGGGTTCCGATGATTTGGTCCGATCCTGAGGCGCGCACTGAAGTGCAAACGGATACGATGGCCTCAACCATCGATATATCTGCCAGCATTTTAGAACGTGCTGGCCTTGCACCTTACAATGGCATTCAAGGGCAGAGCTTTCTTGACGCTTTAGATGGCACCGTTGTGCATCGTGATGAAGTCATGATTGAGCATAATGATGGCGGTCCCCGTATGGGCTTCAACAAAGCTGTTCGAGCGCGTACGCTGCGCTCTGCGGAGTGGCGCATGACCGTTTTCGCGGGTGAGGGTTGGGGAGAACTTTATGATCTAAACGCTGATCCTCGGGAGTGCAAAAACCTATGGGACGAACCAGAATACGCGGGCACCAAAGCCGCGCTATCGATGCGCTTGCTAGACCATTTGACCTTCCAAATGGACGAAAGCCCGCGTGCGATGCGGCTCGCATGAGGTTGGTTATTGATTGCTACCTAGACCCTTGGCACCCCAATTTAAGATATTGATTTCCGCCCCAAGCATTGAGCTTGAAATTGTCTCTTGAGTAGAAGTGGCGCTCGGAACTTTCATCATAGCGCCTGGTCGCCGGAATTAAAGTAATGAACCTTGGTTTCCGGCACTGACAAATATATTTGTTGTCCCTTCTCGTATTCGCCTGCGGATGAAACGCGCACGAGCACTTGGATTTGGCCTTCCGTCCGAACATAAAGATAGATGTCAGCACCTAGGTATTCAACGAATTCAATCGTTCCTGACAGCTCGGATTTCGTTCGCGTCGTGATTTCCAAATGTTCAGGGCGAAAACCAATCTTAACGGACGTCGCGGGCGCAGGAATTGATTTCGTACCGCCCAAGTTCACGGCGCCATCGATAACCTCACAAGGCAGCACGTTCATTTTTGGGCTGCCGATGAACTGCGCAACGAACAAATTTTCGGGGCGTTCGTATAGATCGCGCGGTGTTCCGATCTGCATGATCTCGCCTGATTTCAAAACCACAATCTTGTCAGCTAAGGTCATCGCCTCAACCTGATCATGGGTGACGTAGATCATGGATGCCTTAAGATCGTCGTGCAGTTTTGAAATCTCAAACCGCATCTGCACGCGCAGGGCCGCATCAAGATTAGACAGCGGTTCATCGAACAGAAACGCTTTGGGTTCGCGAACAATCGCGCGGCCAATGGCAACCCGCTGCCGCTGCCCGCCAGACAGGGCTTTGGGGCGGCGATCAAGATAATCGGTCAGCTCAAGAATGTTCGCTGCATGGGCGACTTTTTCGGCGATTTCCTTCTTTGGTAGGCCAGCGGTTTTTAAGGCAAAGCCCACATTTTCGCCAACGGTCATGTGTGGGTAAAGCGCGTAGGATTGGAATACCATGGACAGCTCACGCTCGGACGGCAGTTTGTTGGTGACGTCGGCCCCATCAATCTCTACCGTTCCGCGGCTGCAATCTTCCAAGCCTGAGATCATCCGCAACAGGGTGGATTTGCCACAGCCGGATGGGCCGACGAAGACGACAAACTCGCCATCCTCAATCGTTAGATCAACGCCTTTGATAACCTGCAAATCGCCGAACCATTTTTCGACTTTGTTCAGTTTGATCGTACCCATATCATGTCTCGCGATTGGTGGGAGAGGCCCAGGCCAGCCACATTGCAGCCGTCCATGAGAAGTCAGTACCTATGCACCCGTCCCCGGTCATTGTGTTAAAACATTCGAAAAAGCCGGACTTTTCGATGAGGCGTACAAGGTCTTCGCGAACTTTGTTGGCAAGGTCTTCCTCACCCTGTTCCGCAAGCCCTTTGGAAATGATATTGTTCATCTGCGGCCAGACTGGCCCGCACCAATAGCGCTGGGGCTCGAACGCGGTTGCATCCGGATCCCAGCTGGGCACCATGTATCCAACCTTCGCCGCGATACGATGCATGTTGTCTAGGGTGCCTTGGCGTTGTTCTGACGTGCCCGCATCGGCATAAAATGGCAGCGCGCTGGCGTTTGAAAAGCCTTGGCTGAATTCGCCGCTACGCACCTCGCGGGCGCAGAAGGCTTGCAGGTCTGCGTTCCATAGATAATCTGTGCCGATCTCGCCTTGTGTGACGAACCCTTGGATTTCGTCCGCAACATCTGTGCGTCCCAGCAGATCCGCAATGCGCAGCAAATCGCGGTCCGCCCGCATCAGGATGAAATGAATACAGGGATCCGCCATCAGGAACGGACCTTCGTTTGTTAGACGCTTTTGATCCCATCCCACATCACGCCCGAATTTAATGATGCTGACGTATTTATCATATTGCAGCTTGCTGGGCCGTTCTGATGGATTTGCATGCACCGTGTCCATTCGGGTGTAGGGCTCCAGATCAGGATCAACCTGCATTCGGTTCAGTCCGAGTTCCCAATCTGGGCAATTGTCGCGCCCAGTTTCCCAGGGATGCACGGTGCAGACGACCGGGCAGCCTTCGGGGGTGCGATCCCGGTGATACCAGCGGTGCCAATTCAAAACCTGGTCGAACATTTCACCGGCCCGAACCAAATCATTGCCATCCCCACTTTTGATCAGCTCTAATATCACCGAGGCCAAAACGGGGGGCTGAGAGATGCCACCAGATGGAAATGCGCCTCCATCTGTCTGCCAAACAGATGGGCCGGGGAAATAATCAGGATCATCGCGGCGAAAAATAATGTGAGGGATCATGCCGTTTGTCCACTGACCCTCTAACAAGAGCTCTAATTCATGCCAGGCGCGGTCACGATTGAACGTCGCAAAACCAA
>JAKMFM010000113.1 GCA_022425445.1 Planktomarina sp. | reverse complement strand
CGAGAGATGTAATTTGATCTGACATCGCTTATACCCGTGTGTTTTTCTTGTTCATGACTTTTACATCCAATACGTCTGGGGCTTGCGCCTCATGTGGATGCTCGGCGCCTGCATAGACACGCAGATTTGTCATAATCTGACGCGACAGACGGTTGCCTGGCAACATGCGCTTGACAGCCTGTGTCAAGACACGCTCAGGATATTTGCCCTCCAGGATCGTGCCCGTGGTGCGGGATTTGATCCCACCTGGGTATCCGGTATGCCAATAGTTTTCTTTGTTGCGCTTGTTGCCGGTCAGCTGAACTTTTTCAGCGTTGATGACAATCACATTATCGCCCATGTCCATGTACGGTGTGAAGGTGGCTTTATGTTTGCCACGCAGGCGCATTGCAATAATCGAAGCCAAACGACCCAAAACAACGCCTTCAGCGTCGATTAGGATCCATTTTTTATCGATATCTGCAGGTGTTGCAGAGAAGGTTTTCATTTTTTTATACCCATCGAGTTTGGTGATGGTCGGTTTATAGAGATTGTTACAACGCAGTCAACATAGAATATCCATATTAAAATGTTTAAAATCATAGCTTTGAATTTAAGGTATTATTTTACCCCATATCACCCCTCATCCATCGCGCGGAATAGAATAGGTCAGATTGGCGCGGGCAACCGGTTGGGTTTGATCCGTTGAATAGATAAGGCTCTGGCAAACCGCCAAGGATCGGCCAAGTTTGACCACCTCATTCTTGCACAGTAAATCAACGCCCGCACTGGGTTTGCGCATGAAATCAATCCCGCAATTCGTGGTCACAGCTAAGGCCTTGGGACCGATCAACGAAAGGATATGAAGATAAGCCGCCACATCTGCCAAAGCAAACATTGACGGACCCGAGACTGTGCCACCAGGGCGCAAGTGTTTGTCACCTACGCGCAGCGCTACCTCCAACCGCGCCGCGCTGAGATCGGTAATGTCGAATTCATCCGCGACCTGTGGAAATTCAGCCAACAAAAAAGCCGTCAGTTCCGCAGCGTTCATTTTAAGTGCCATTGTCGCGCTCCTTTGCTTTTGGTTATGGTGGCGACGAAATATACGGAGAGCAAGATGGCAATTTTGACACGCCGCGACGAAAACGCAGTCGCCTACCTCACAATGAATGCACCCGAGAGGCTTAATGCGCTCTCTGACGAGATGCTGGCCGCGCTGCAAGAAACTTTACACGCGTTGAAGTCAGACACCACAGTCCGGGCGGTTGTCCTGGCCGGAACAGGTAAAGCCTTCTGTGCGGGCCATGACCTAAAGCAAATGACCGCGGCGCGGCAAAATGCCGATGGCGGCACGGCGGCCTTCAAAGATCTCTTCGATCGCTGCGCAACCTTCATGCAAACGGTGCAAGAAATCCCCCAGCCTGTGATTGCCCAAGTGCACGGTATTGCCACCGCTGCTGGCTGTCAGCTGGTGGCAAGTTGTGACCTGGCCGTCGCTGCAGAGGGAACACGATTTGGCGTAAATGGCGTCAACATCGGCCTGTTTTGCTCAACGCCGATGGTGGCTCTTTCCCGCAACATTGCCCGCAAGCGTGCGTTTGAAATGTTGGTAACAGGCGAGTTTATGACCGCAGATGAAGCCAAAAATGCCGGCCTCATCAACCGCGTTGTGCCGGAAACGGAGCTGGCACCGAGCGCCCGTGCCTTGGCAGAGCTGATCGCCTCTAAGCTTGGATCCGCAGTCAAAACCGGAAAATCAGCCTTTTACCAGCAAATACAGATGCCATTGGATCAAGCCTATTCCTATACGGGCAAAGTCATGGTCGAGAATATGTTGAACCGCGATACGGAAGAAGGGATCGCCGCCTTCATTGAAAAACGCGATCCCTATTGGGTGCAAGACTGAGCCCTTCCCTTCTGCTGCGCATGCCATTACATCGCTTGCCATGACACAAAGATTAAATATCATAGGCGGCGGCATGGCCGGCTGCGAAGCGGCATGGCAGGCAGCCCAGCTTGGCGTGCCGGTTACGATTTATGAGATGCGCCCAAAGGTTGAGACCTTTGCCCATCAAACTGGCGATTTGGGTGAAATGGTTTGCTCAAACTCTTTTCGCTCGGATGATGACGAGCAAAATGCGGTGGGCTTGGTGCATTGGGAGATGCGCGCGGCGGGCAGTCTCATCATGGCCACAGCCGACAAGCATCGCATACCCGCAGGCGGTGCTTTGGCAGTGGATCGCGAGCCCTATGCCAAAAGCATCACCGCGGCGGTCCATGCACATCCCTTAATTGACGTCACCTACGAAGAAATTACCCATTTGCCCGACGAGGGGCAGTGGATTGTCGCCACGGGTCCATTAACTTCTGGCGCTTTGGCCGAGGCGATACAAGCCGAGACCGGCGCAGAAGCCCTGGCCTTTTTTGATGCAATTGCTCCGATAATATATGCCGATAGCATCAACATGGACCGCGCCTGGATGCAATCGCGCTATGATAAGGGCGACACAGAAGAAGAGCGCACAGCCTATCTCAATTGCCCGATGAACAAACAGCAATATGAGGCCTTTATCGATGCACTTCTCGACGCTGAAAAAACCGAGTTTAAACCCGGTGAAACAGCTGGGTATTTTGACGGCTGCCTTCCGATTGAGGTCATGGCCGAACGTGGCCGCGAAACCCTTCGCTTTGGTCCCATGAAACCGGTTGGGCTGTGCAACGCCCATGATCCAGACAATAAGCCTTACGCCGTGGTGCAGCTGCGCAGGGACAATGCTTTGGGCAC
>JAKMFM010000082.1 GCA_022425445.1 Planktomarina sp. | reverse complement strand
TGCAAGAGCTGGGCACAGCGGTTGAGCTTGGCCAGCCTTTACCAATTATCTTATGGGACAATGGTAAATTGAAAGAAATTGAAGACAGTATGCGCAGCGCGCAGATTGCGCCTAATGCGGTCCTTGCAAAAAACCCAAATTTTCTGGATTTGGCGCGCGCCTATGGGGCAGATGCATCTGCCCCAAATTCATTGGCGCAGATGCAAGAGGCGGTGGTATCGGCCTTCGACGCGGAACGTCCCAAGTTGATCTACCTTTCACCAAATACCGTGTCGTGACAGCGGCAGAAGGGGCATTGCGGGTCGACTTTGTGACCGGAGCCGTGGCGCATCGGTTGCGCTTTGGGGGTGGGCGCGGCCAAGACTTGGCCAAGGCGATGGGTCTGCGTGCGGGTAAAACACCAAAAATTGTCGATGCGACCGCTGGCCTTGGGCGCGATTCTTTTCTTTTGGCCTCATTGGGGGCGGAGGTGACGATGATCGAACGTTCGGACGTCATGCATGGTTTGCTGCAAGAGGGGATGGCGCGGGCGCGGCAGGAGGGGGGTATCTTTGGCGAGATTCTTTCGCGGATGACGCTCCTGCATGGGGATGCGAAAACTGTATTGCCAAAGTTGGAGGCTGAGGCGGTATTGATTGATCCCATGCATCCGCCACGCAAGAATTCTGCCTTGGTCAAGCGAGAGCTGCGCCAGGTGCGCGAAATCGTCGGCACCGATGAAGATTCCGAGGCGTTGATGCGGGTCGCATTGCGGCATGCGCGCCAGCGGGTGGTGCTGAAATGGCCGGCCAAAGCCCCGCCGATGCCAGGGATTGAACCCTGCTCGCATCAGATTTTGGGAAAATCCACGCGCTATGATGTCTTCATGTGCACGACAGGTGTTGAACGCAGTGGCGTTTGACCTTGCGGTGAGAATGTGGCTCTCTGAGCGAAGATAATCATTAAATGAGTAGGGCGGTCATATGACATTTGTCGCAGTTTTGAAATTCTTTCATTTTTTGGGCCTGTTTTTGGCTGGCGGCTTGGGCGTTGCCAACAGCCTTTTGATGAAAGAGCATCAAATGGCGAAAGAAGCGCCCTCTGGCGCGACGCAAAAAACAATGGGGAAATTGGCACGGATCGGCTTGGTTGCGATGATCTTGCTGTGGGCGACCGGGTTCGGATTGGCCTATGGCATCTACGGCGGCATGAACCTCGGGCTGGCTTTCAACATTAAACTTTTAGGGGCGACCGCTTTGCTGGGTGTGGTGATCTTTATGAATGCCTACCCGTCAGCGATGGCGAAGAAGGGCCAAGCTCCAAATCCGAAGCTGATGAAGATCATGCCGATGGTGGCGCGCAGCGCATTGGTTCTGGTTTTGGTGGGAATCGCTGTGACCACGACAACCTAGTTGTGCACAGCTGCCCAAGGCGAATTTCACACCACCCGGGCGCCCAAACCACCAAAATGTGCTTGGACCTTGGCTTTAAAAGAGGGCCGCTGCCGCCAAAGATCGCTGAGAGCTATTGAGCCGGATCGATTGTTACGTCGACCCTTCACTTTGGGTTCAAATATTGCGCAGCTTCCTCAAAATAGCCTCATTTTGCGGGAAATTAAAAAAATGACATAAAGATGAAAAAAGCTCTTGCGACTCTCAGCGGGGAACCTTAAACCCCCCGTTACCGGAGGCGCTGAGCGACAACGGTGCGAACGACGGGCCAAACAGAATACGGTTCGGTCACGACTACTGATAGCAAGTGTTTTCATTTTGCGCATAATGGGTTGCGTAATTTGATTATTTTTGCGTCGCGTTATTTGAAATTTTGGTCTCTGAAGAGATATGTGGGCGGTTTGGTTCATTCGATGAACAAACAACTGCATATCGACTTACTAGGGCTACTTCTTATGAGGGTGTCCGATGATGTAAGGTCAGCTTCACTGTTTGTTAGGTTTTTGTTTCTTTTGAAACTGAAGCACAATGGACAGAAATGACGTCCCGCCTGAACAGCGGGACGATGTGCAGAGGTTCGAACGTCAAGGATATACAGGTAACTGTATTTCAACTTGAGAGTTTGATCCTGGCTCAGAA
>JAKMFM010000034.1 GCA_022425445.1 Planktomarina sp. | reverse complement strand
TCGTCATGGCTGCGGCATGCCGCATTGATACGCTGGATCCACAGGCTCCGGAAATTACGCTTGCGGGCCTTCCGGTCACGCGTGGCGTATTGGTTGGCCTTATCGACCGCCTGTGTCGCTGTTTTAAAGAGATTCTTCCGGCGACCGGAAAAGCCTTTCGCAGCTTTGATGATTTTCTTGTGACGGGCGTGGGTTACTGTTCCACCTTTAACACGTGACATCTCTGTGAACCTCCTTAACGGTCGTACGGCATGTAGCTCTTGACAATCTTCGCGTCAGGAGCAGACAGAGTGGTCGTGCCGCGGGCGTCACGAATAAATTTGCGAGTACGTTTGATCATACCGTGGCGTTTGCCAGCTTGTGCAGCCATGACCTTACCGGTCGCTGACACCTTGAAGCGTTTTTTGGCGCTCGACTTGGTTTTCATTTTGGGCATTTCGATCTCCTATTTCAGAACGTGATCGCGCGACTCGGCATGCCGCTTTCGGCCGGTCCCGCGTTAGAGCTTGGCTTTTAGGCGCGAATGCATGCAAGAGCAAGCGATAAATGCTATTTTACCAAAGCCACCAAAGCGATCAAAAAAGCCTGCGGAATATCAGAAATTGACAACCCACTGGGCGCCATGACCCAAGACCAAGCCACCATGCCAATCCCCAAAACAAATAGCCCCTGCCCCAAACGAGCGGGGCGGTCTTCGATTGAAGCATTAAGCGCACTAATGATGCCAAATATGGATAAAACAATGCCACCGGCGATCATTAAAGCCAAATTTGAATCCATCAGCTGTCCGGTTCAGATCGGAAGATCAGCCGCTCCTCACAAGGCGCAACGCGCAAAATATTTGTTGTGCCAGCTTGGTTAAACGGAACCCCAGCTGTCACGGTGATTTGATCACTTTCTTCGGCAAAACCTTGGCTGACTGCGGCCCGTACCGCCGCCACAACCGCAGTCTTAAAGCGATCCACTGGCCCGGTGATCACACAATTTGTGCCCCAGGTCAGGCTCAGACGCCGCGCGGTGCTGATATTTGCCGTTAAAGCAATGATCGGAACCCGGGGACGTTCCCGCGCTGTTAAACTGGCAGTTGTGCCCGAAGAGGTAAAGCATGCAATCGCTTTGACATCCGTGGTTTCGGCGATTTCACGCGCAGCCGCCACGATACTATCGGCCACAGATTTGCCCTGCACACTCCGGCTGGCTTCTAAAATCGCTGTATAGGTGGGATCGCGTTCAACCTCGATGGCCACATTGTTCATCGTGGTGACGGCTTCAATCGGGAACAGACCCGCGGCAGATTCTGCCGACAACATAATCGCGTCTGTACCTTCGTAAATTGAATTGGCGACATCGCTGACCTCAGCACGAGTCGGCATCGGGCTTTCAATCATACTTTCCAGCATCTGCGTCGCCACAATCACCGGCTTGGCCGCCGCCCGGCATTTGCGCACCAATTGTTTTTGAATTGGCGGCACCGCCTGCACAGGGAGCTCTACGCCCAAATCACCGCGCGCCACCATGATCCCATCGCTGACACGCAAAATTTCATCAAAGGCCGTCACAGCCGCTGGTTTTTCAATCTTTGACAGAACAGCAGCCCGACCATTGGCCAAAGCGCGCGCTTCGTAGACATCTTCTGGGCGCTGAACAAAGGACAGCGCCAACCAATCAACGCCCAAATTACAGGCAAACTCTAGATCTGCTCTATCTTTCGCGGACAGCGCTTTGAGTGGCAAAACTACATCCGGCACATTTACACCTTTGCGGTTTGAAATCATACCGCCCGCTTCGACCACACATTCTGCGAAATCAGAGCCGCAGCTTTGCACCTTCAAACGAATCTTACCATCATTGACCAAGAGCCGTGCCCCAGGCTCCAAAGCCTGAAAAATCTCAGGGTGCGGGAGGGTCACGCGATTGATGTCACCCGGCAGGTCTTGCAAATCCAAACGAAAAGCCGCGCCATTCTGTAAATCTTCTTCGCCCTTTTCAAAGGTTCCCACCCGCAGTTTCGGCCCTTGTAGATCAGCCAAAATCGCGATGGGACTGTTTAGATCCTTCTCCACCTGCCGAATAATAGCATGACGTGCGGCAATCTCTGAATGATCCCCATGGGACATATTCAGTCGAAAAACATCTGCACCCGCTTCGTGTAAAGCCCGGATCATGTCATAATCATTTGACGCCGGACCCAGTGTGGCGACGATTTTTACGTTTCTATCACGTTTCATGCAATGAACTCTTTTATGTTACCGCTATCATGTTGAGCCCGTAATGCCCCAATTCACATCCCTGTGCAACTCAGCTAAGAGGGGGCATGAGCGACGAATTCCCATTTTCCATTACAGGACCCGAGCATAAAGGGCCATGGCTTATTACATGTGATCACGCAAACAACCGCGTGCCACATGAGATCAACAACGGCAGTCTCGGATTGCCCAGCGAGGATATGAAACGCCATATTGCCTATGATGTTGGGGCCAAAGGGCTCAGCCTCGCGCTGGGTCGGCACCTAAAGGCGCCCGTCTTATGCAGCAATTTCTCCCGACTGGTGATTGATCCTAATCGTGACGAAGATGATCCCACTTTGCTGATGAAACTCTATGACGGCAGCCTGATTCCGGCCAATCGTCACGCCGATAAGGCCGAGCTCGGGCGCCGGATCGAAGCCTATCACCGCCCCTACCATGCGGCCTATGCAAAACTCGCCGCCTCCGATCCTGCCATTGTCGCGATCCACTCTTTCACCCCGCAGCTTGTCGGCCGGCCGAAACGACCTTGGGAAATCGGAATTCTCTTTGCCGCCGACCGCCGTCTGGCCGATCCGGTCATTGCTGGGTTGCAAGCGCGCGGTGATCTGACCGTTGGCATCAATGAACCCTACGATGGGCATTTGCCCGGAGACAGCATCGATCGCCACGCCCTTCGTCATGGACGGCTAAACATTTTGGTTGAGGTCAGAAATGATCTGATCGAAACTTCCGAGGGCCAAGAAATTTGGGCTGCGCTATTGGCACCTCTTTTGCAATCGGCCCTAGCCGAAGTACAATCGCACCCCCCATCACAAGGATGACCCCTATGGACGCCGAACTAAAAAGAGACCTTGAAGCCGCCGCCTTCCGCCGCCTGCAGCACCATCTCATCCAAGATCGTCCAGATGTGCAGAACATTGATATGATGAACCTCACTGGCTTTTGCCGCAATTGCCTGTCGCGTTGGTATCAAGAGGCCGCACAAGAGGCTGGTGTTGACATGAGCAAAGCGGAGGCGCGTGAAGCGTTCTATGGCATGCCCTTTGAGCGCTGGAAAGACGCGCACCAAACGCAGGCGAGCCCAGAAGCCCAGGCAAAATTTGCCGAGAGCCACGACTAGGACTTACAGTAGGTTTATGACTAGCGGCTCTCCGCAATCAAGGCTTTTGCCTCAGAAACCCAATCATCCCGGCTGGCCCGACCTTCAAATCCACGCAGTTGCACATCGATATGGGCAATATCTTCCGCTGTCCAAGCGGCTATTTGTGCGTAGGAATAGATCCCAAGCTGATGACATTGTGCCTCGATTTTTGGACCAATACCTCTGATCCGCCGCAGATCGTCAGGTGGAACTTCTAAATTGAGGCGCCCCGGTAATGCGGGCACATCCGGCACGGATTCGGGCTCCAAAGGCGGCGAGGTTTTGCCCACAAGCGCGCCATCATCAGCGTCAAGCGCCCGATTTTTTGTGCCAGATCCCCAAATGATCCAGCCACAAAACAACCCGAGCAACCCCGCCAGCAGGAGCAAGAGCCAAATTTCTGTCACAAGAAACATCCAACCTTCAAACATACGCATTTTCCCTGTGTAATCCTATCATGGGCGCTCTGCCCAAATGAACTCGATCCGGTCCGCAGGTTGGACAATCGCCGCCTGCTGCGCATTATGCGGCCTTCGATCTCCCAGCCCCTTTGGATGAATGCGGTCTTTGGGCAGGCCACGCCCGGTTAGAGCCGCGACCAAAGCCCCAACCCGCGCCTGGCTGAGGTGGTCATTTTCTGCCTCGCTTGGCATCGAGAAACTATAGTCAACCGCGTCAACGCGCAGTGAGGAAGTTTGCAAACAATGCCCAATTAATCCAGCCAACCGCGCCAATGCGGGCGCGGCACTGACATCAAAATGCGCAAGACCATTGCTAAAGCTAAGATGTTCCTGCTCCAAAATATCAGATGTGGCCGCGCTGCACAGCGCGACTGTCGGCTCAAAACTATAGACCGGCACCCAAGCCCCGGACACCCGTCTTTCCAAAAGCCCACTGCGCGCATGAATGCGTTCTGCGCCGATATCCGCAGTTTGCGAGACCGCCGTGATCTCGGTGGCGATCACAAATCGCGAGGACAAAGCTGCCGCCAAGTCTTCAGGGGCCACACCCGGCGCCGCCACCCCTGTTAGGGCCAGCTGGCCCGCGGAATAATGAAACTCGAGCTGCTCAAAGTGCCACAGCCAATCTGCCAGAACCTTCAGGACTTGCCTGGTAAAATCCGCCCGGCCAATCAAGCCCAGCTGGGACGAATCCGCGACATACGGCAACTGCAATATCTCGGCGATCTGCTTGGCCTCTAGATCCTTGGGCAATTTCCCCGACAGACGCGCGCCACTTTGCGCGTCATAGGTCAGTGTGAAATTGGGCGGTGTACCGTCATCCACCAGGTCGAACCGGCGTGTGAGCAAAAATTCGGCTGGCTTGCGTGCCAACTGCGCTTCAATTTTCTTCTGGATGTCAGGGGTGGCCACGCGGCCAGACAGGTGAAGCGATCCCGGTGCCACCATCAAACGGCCATGTTGCATTTCGCGCAAACCAGCCAGACCCGTGGCCAAGGCTCCAGTCCAATCGCGCGCGCCATCCGTGATCTCCGCCTGCACCAGCCCGTCAGCCCGCAGCGCGTCAAAATCAGAGGCTAATGCCGGAACATTCACCCCATACGGAATTTTGCCGCGAACCTCGACGTCGGCGCCATCAAATTCCGCCAAGAGATAAAACGGCAGACCGTCATCATAAATCTCCAGGCGGCGCACAAGCTGGGTGATTGCAGGTCTTTTCCGCAAAGCACTTTCTGCCCGCAACATCCCTGCACGGCTGACCATGCCCGTGATCTCAAGTCTCTCCCGTGACACATCAAGATGGCCCACGCGCAGCTGCGCCATAGCCCTCAAACCAGCCCGCACCGCCTGGGTAAACTGACCATCCGCGTCGTCAATTCTCGCCTGTACAATGCGCAAGCTCTGCGCCTTTCGACCGATGTCTTCTGAGACAATTTTCGGCAACAATCTCGCCGGAAATTTACCGGTGCCTATGAACTGGTCTCGTGACAGCTGGACCGACAGCGCGAAGGGCTGTCCATCGTCCAAAACCTCAATCGCGACCTGGTTGTCATAGCCCTCTGGCAAAGCCGCAAGCGCCGCTTTCGCATCATCGGAGAATCGTGCCGTGGCGGTTAAGTGGAGCTGATTGCCTTCAAACCGCAATGTACCAGATTGCAAACGCGACAGGCTTTCAACGGCGCGGTTCATAGCATCGCGCCACCGCCCCTCTGATGTGCCGGACGCCAACTGCACATCCACGCCTCCAGCGCCAATCTGCGCCGAAACAGCCAAAAGCGCCGCTTCGCTGGGAGCATAGCCTGACAGCCTTAGCCCCCGCTCATCGCGGATAATCTGTGTCACATAAGGGCGCGCCTCAGCCAAGACCGTCAAGTGATCTGCCACTGTGATATCCTGCCCATGCGCGTGAAAATGGCGCAACACCCGTGCACGCTCTTGTTCAGAGTTGATCCATCCTGACACGGTCACCACGCGCCCATTGACAGAGACTTGCAACGGGTGGGCCAGCTCATCAAACCCATCCAGGTTGACCCTTTGCAAAATACGCGCTTCGATGCGGTCCAGCCAACTGG
>JAKMFM010000261.1 GCA_022425445.1 Planktomarina sp. | reverse complement strand
TCTTTGAAGCGCCTGCGCCCCAAGATGCTCCGACCTAAGTTGCGAACTCCGCCGCTGATCCACGCCCCCCCTTCCCCCGCAGCAATTATTGCTATAGACGCGCGCTATCTGAAACGCGGCGCCCGGACTCCAGCGCCCGAAAACAAGATATCGGGGTCGGCGGCAATGGGGCCGCCATGTGATAGGCCAAACGGCCGTTTAGGAAAACATAGATGTTTACAGAAGCTAAAAAATCCATTCAGTGGGGCGAAGAGACCCTTACTTTGGAAACAGGTAAGGTTGCCCGTCAAGCCGACGGCACCGTCATTGCAACTTTGGGTGAAACCTCAGTTATGGCGAACGTAACATTCGCCAAAAGCCAAAAACCCGGTCAGGACTTTTTCCCTCTGACCGTACATTATAACGAAAAATATTATGCTGCCGGTAAAATTCCAGGTGGCTTTTTCAAACGCGAAGCACGTCCAACCGAAAAAGAGACGCTGACATCACGTTTGATCGATCGCCCCATCCGGCCTTTGTTTGTGCCGGGCTTCAAAAACGAAGTCTTGGTGATCTGTACCGTTCTGTCGCATGACTTGGTCAATGACCCAGACATGGTTGCTATGATCGCGGCCTCAGCAGCTCTGACCATCTCAGGCGCGCCATTCATGGGCCCAATCGCCGGGGCACGCGTGGGCTTTGTAGATGGTGACTACGTGCTCAACCCAACGATTGATGATATGCACAATCTGCGCCAGAATCCGGAGCAGCGTTTGGACCTGGTTGTGGCCGGTACCAAAGACGCAGTTATGATGGTTGAATCCGAAGCCTATGAGCTGTCTGAAGATGAGATGCTCGGCGCGATTGCTTTTGCACATGAGCAAATCCAACCCGTGATCGATCTGATCGTCGATTTGGCGGAAAATTGCGCGAAAGAGCCTTTTGACTTCCAAGCACCAGATTACAGCGACCTCTCAGCCGCCGTATCTGCCGCTGGTGAAGAGGCGATGCGTGCCGCTTACGCCATCACAGACAAGCAAGAACGCACCTCTGCGGTTGCAGCAGCGAAAGAGGCAATCAAAGCCAACCTCAGCGAGGAACAATTGGCCGATGAAAACCTAGGGTCTGCTTTGAAAAAGCTGGAATCCAAAGTTCTGCGCGGCGATGTTGTGAAAAACGGCAAACGCATTGATGGACGCGCCTTGGATACGGTCCGGGCAATCAATTGCGAAACAGGTCTGTTGCCACGCACACATGGCTCCGCCTTGTTCACCCGTGGTGAAACGCAGGGTCTGGTCGTAACCACCTTGGGCACCGGCGATGACGAGCAAATGATAGATGCGTTGCACGGCACTTACAAATCCAACTTCCTGCTGCATTATAACTTCCCTCCCTATTCTGTGGGTGAAGTCGGGCGCTTCGGCCCTCCAGGCCGCCGCGAAATTGGGCATGGTAAATTAGCATGGCGCGCGCTTCAGGCTGTATTACCTGCGGCAACCGACTTCCCCTATACCATCCGTTTGGTCTCAGAGATCACCGAATCCAACGGCTCATCCTCTATGGCATCGGTCTGTGGCGGCTCGCTGTCTATGATGGACGCTGGCGTGCCTTTGAAAGCGCCGGTTGCCGGTGTGGCTATGGGTCTGGTCTTGGAAGAAGACGGCGAATATGCCGTTTTGACCGATATCTTGGGCGATGAAGATCACCTGGGCGACATGGACTTCAAAGTGGCCGGCACAGAAGCTGGGATCACCTCATTGCAAATGGACATCAAAGTGGCCGGCATCACGCAAGACATTATGAAAAAAGCCTTGGCACAAGCCAAAGACGGCCGTTTGCATATCTTGGGTGAAATGGGCAAATCCATTTCAGGCGCACAGGAATTCTCTGTTCACGCACCGCGGATTGAAACCATGCAAATCCCGACCGATAAGATCCGTGAAGTCATAGGCTCTGGAGGTAAAGTGATCCGCGAAATTGTTGAGGTCTCCGGCGCGAAAGTTGATATCAACGACGAAGGCGTGATCAAAATCGCCAGCCCGAATGGCGACAGCATCAAAACAGCTTACGACATGATCCATGCGATCGTGGCGGAACCTGAAGAAAATGCGATCTACAAAGGCAAAGTTGTCAAAGTTGTCGACTTCGGCGCATTTGTAAACTTCTTCGGCAAGCGCGATGGTCTGGTGCATGTCAGCCAAATCGAAAACCGCCGCTTAAACCACCCTTCAGATGTTCTCAAAGAAGGTCAAGAGGTTTGGGTCAAACTGTTGGGCTTTGATGATCGCGGCAAGGTGCGTTTGGCCATGAAAATGGTCAACCAAGAGACCGGCGAAGAAATCGTAGCTGATGAGGCCAGCGAAGGCTAAATCGCCCAGAACAAACGTCTTAAAAGCCCCGCCTATAGTGGGGCTTTTTTGGTTTTAGGAAAAATCATACCATCAGTATTTTCGCAAAAACGCATGCGCTGAAGTCTCCTCCTACGGTGGCACCACCGGACGCATCGAGCGTGTATCGTTCAGAAAAAAGTGCTGCTGCTGGCATCTTCAATGCTTGCGAAATTCAACCGGCAATGACATTCTCGCTCGAACTCAGTACTTGCGGGAGGCAAAGATGATCGAGAAGCGCCAATTTTATATCAACGGCCAATGGGTTAACCCAGCAACGGCGCATGACTTTGATGTCATCGATCCAAGCACAGAAGACGTGGTTGGGGTGATTTCTTTAGGCGGACAGGCGGATACGGATGCCGCGGTCGCAGCTGCAAAAGCCGCCTTCCCCAGCTGGTGCCAAACCAGCAAGGCAGAGCGCTTGGACCTGTTAGAAAAATTGCTTGAAGTTTACCAAGCCCGGCAGGCCGATATGGCCGCAGCGATCAGCCTAGAAATGGGCGCGCCGCAAAAATTATCTCGCAATCAGCAGGTTGGCGCTGGAACATGGCATTTGCAAGGCTTTATCAATGCCTTCAAAGATTTCGAATTTGATCGCCCGCTCGGCGCGCAAGCGCCCAATGAGCGCACTGTGATGGAACCCATTGGTGTGACCGCTTTGATCACCCCTTGGAACTGGCCCATGAACCAAATTGTGCTCAAGGCCGTGCCCGCGCTGGCCGCTGGCTGCACCATGGTTTTGAAACCCTCCGAAATTGCACCGCTCTCGGGCCTATTGTTTGCTGAGATGATTCATGAGGCAGGCTTCCCTGCCGGTGTGTTCAACCTCGTCAACGGCGATGGTCTGGGCGTTGGCTCGCAGCTGTCTGTGCATCCTGATGTAGATATGGTCAGCTTCACAGGTTCATCCCGTGCGGGCATCGCCATTTCAAAAGCCGCCGCCGATACGCTCAAACGTGTGAGCCTCGAGCTCGGCGGAAAAGGTGCGAATATCATTTTCGCCAATGCTGCTGATGATGCGGTGACCAATGGAGTCGCCCGCTGCATGCGCAATTCCGGCCAATCGTGCAACGCCCCAACCCGTATGTTGGTAGAGCGCTCTCGCTACGCCCAAGCGCTGGAGCAAGCCGCGGCCACAGCCGAGGCGACTAAAGTTGGCCCTGCGTCTGAAGAAGGCGGCCATATCGGTCCTGTGGTCAGTCAAATGCAATTTGATAAAATCCAAAACCTAATCGAGGTGGGTATAAAAGAAGATGGCGCCACAGTGATCGCAGGCGGGCTTGGTCGCCCGGAAGGGTTGAACCGGGGCTATTATGTCCGCCCGACCATATTTGCGGATGTGGACAACACGGCCCGTATCAACCGCGAAGAAATCTTTGGCCCTGTCATGACCATCATGCCCTTTGACACCGAAGAGGAAGCCATCGCAATTGCCAATGACACGCCCTATGGTTTGACCAATTACATCCAATGCGGCGATCAAGAACAACGTCAGCGTGTCGCGCGGCAGTTACGCTCAGGCATGGTCGAAACCAATTCTGTCGGCTTTGGCATGGGCAGCCCATTTGGCGGCTACAAGCAATCAGGCAATGGCCGCGAAGGCGGTATTTTCGGCCTGCATGAGTTCATGGAAATCAAAGCTGTGAGCTGCTGGGAAGACAGTTAAGTCATACACCTAAAGCCCATCAAAATTCCCGCTCTGTCGACAAGCGATCAGCGCAGGGATCGGGATTTTGATGGGCACTTATGATGCCGGTTGACCCATGCATCGTCACTGCGCAGGTCTGGCCGGTGTTTTAGAACGTGGCTTTAGAATGTTATTTTGGCACGGAAATCCATCAATTCGCCACCATCTGGATGACGTAAACGCAAGCGGTGGGAATGCAGCATCAGGCGCGGGGCCGCTTGGCTTTCCGGCGTGCCATAAAACGGATCGCCCAAGATCGGATGCCCAAGCGCCAGCATATGTACCCTAAGTTGATGCGAACGACCCGTTTTTGGACTTAACTTGACGCGCGTTTCTTGAGCGCCCCTTTTAATCACCTGCCAATCGGTCTGTGCCGCGCGGCCAGTCTCATGGCAAATCATCTGCCGCGGCCGGTTCGGCCAATCAACTATGATCGGCAAATCAACCGTGCCGCTTTGTGCCACCATTTGCCCCCAGACCCGCGCCACATAAGTCTTTTGCGTCTGGCGTTTTTCAAATTGTAGCCCCAAGTGACGCTGTGCATGGGATGACAAAGCAAAGACCATGACGCCCGAGGTGTCTCGATCCAACCGATGCACCAAAAGCGCTGTGGGGTAGTCGGCCTGAATGCGAGATATCAAACAATCGGCCAAGAGTGGTCCGCGCCCAGGCACAGACAAAAGACCCGAGGGCTTGTTAACCACCAAGAGCTCATGATCCAGGTGGATCACATCCAAAGGGTCCATCGGAGGGGTATAGGCTGTCATGACCCGCCCATAGCGCTTTCGCGCCTACAGGTAAATTGCCCAGCAAAAATATCTAGTTTTTTGATGCTCTATTTTCCTGATCCACAGCTTACAAGCTCCGCATTTTTAAGTTAACCTAACGCATTGTTAAGGTTTTATTTAATGAAATTATTTTGGGCTGTCCTCAGCTGTATTTTTTGTACAGGGCATATTTCATTTGCCGAGCCGAGGCTCACTTATAACTCTTATGGCATGCCTGGTCTGGTCGATATGCCCAGCTCGCAGTTGGCACCGGATGCAGAGCTGAGCTTTTCCATTTCGCAAGCGGGCAAGAGCCTACGCAATACGTTAATGTTCCAAACTTCCCCCGGCTAACAGGCGCCTTTCGCTACTCCTCGATCGAAAGGCCAGGACCAACACTCTATGATCGATCTTTTGATCTGCGCTACCGTCTGCTTGACGAAACGGACCGCCGGCCGGCCATTGCCGTAGGTCTGCAAGATTTTATCGGCACAGATGTCTACAGTGGCGAGTATATCGCAGCGAGTAAGAACCTGGGCCCGGTTGTCGCCAGCGGCGCGCTGCACCATCTCAATGTCTTTGGCAATGACTATGACACCCGCGACGGTACAGGCGAGCGCGATTACATTCATGTCTGCGATCTGGCGCGCGGCCATGTGTTATCGGTGCAAAAATTGCTCTCCACCCATGAGGGGCATGTGGTCAACCTGGGCACGGGCCAGGCCTATTCCGTATTGGAAATGAATGCCGCCTACAGCCAAGCCGTCGGCCGGGACCTGCCCTATGTCATCGCTCCGCGCCGCGCGAGCGACGTGCCAACCTGTCTGGCCGACGTCCGCAAGGCCAAGGAGGTTTTGGACTTTGAAACTCAATTCAGTCTGGCTGATATGTGTCAAAGCTCATGGAATTCGATCGAAACCCAAGCGCGCAGCTAAGCGTCCCGTAGCGGTAAAACGGCTCCGGGGTTCATAATGCCTTGAGGATCCAACGTGTCTTTGATCTGACGCATAAGTTGCAATTTCACGGGATCGCCAAAGCGCGCAATATCCGCCACCTTGAGCCGCCCAACGCCATGCTCGGCAGAAACGGATCCACCCAATTCATGGGTCAGTCGATGCACTTCAGCCTGCAAATCTGCCCTCATGGCGCGGTAGTCTGAAGCCGCCGCACCCGCGGCCGGAAACAGGTTGTAATGAAGGTTCCCATCGCCAAGATGACCAAAACAATTGATACGGATGTCGCCATAACAGGCCAGAGCCACAGGCATCTTGGCGATAAAACTGGCAATTTCCGACAACGGCAAAGAAATGTCCGATGAGCAAATTGCGCCAATCGCACGGTTGGCAAGAGGTATGGTTTCCCGCAGGCTCCACAGATCTTGCGCTTGCTGCGTAGATTGAGCGATCACACCGTCACGGATCATGTCTGAGGCCTGCTCAAACAGCGTTTCAATTGCCTGTTCCGCCCCTGCGCCATTCGAAACACCGAGATGCAGCAAAATTGACCAATCGGGGGGCGAGGACCATGGTTGACGCATCTGCGGGTGGGTCTCAGCCAGAAACCGCAAGCCCTGCCCAGAAATCAATTCAAACGCGGAGATGCTCTCACCCAAAATGCCTTTAGCCCGCCCCAACAGATCCAGCGCCACGCTTGGGCTGTCTACGGTCAAAAGTGCTGTCCCCTCCGATTGGGGTCGGGGCGCCAACTTGAGACTCGCAGCAGTGATGATGCCTAAAGTGCCCTCAGATCCGATGAGCAGATGCCGCAAATCGTACCCAGTATTATTTTTGCGCAGCCGTTGCAGACCATTGAAAATCCGACCATCGGCCATCACCGCCTCAATGCCCAAAACCTGGTCGCGCGCCATGCCATAGCGCAGCACATTTACCCCACCAGCATTGGTGGCCAGCAATCCGCCGATCTGCGCCGTGCCTTCAGAGGCCAGCGACAATGGAAACAATCTATCCACATCCGCCGCACTTTGCTGAACCTCCGCCAGCACCGCACCAGCTTCAGCCACCAGAACGTTCTCTTCAGGATAACAAGCCCGAATCTGGCGCATGCGCCCAAGGCTTAAAATCAGCGGGGCTGGGGCGTGCGTCTTGGATGCTGGCAGGACTTGCCCCCCAACAAGACCAGTGCCACCCCCATAAGGCACAACGCCGATCCGAGCCGCCGCCACCGCCGCAATAACCTGCGCCACCTGCGCGGTGCTGTCTGGGGCCACTAATAGCCCCGCCGATCCCTGATAATGCCCTCGCGGCTCTGTCAGATATTTATCACCAAGTTCAGGAAAGGCTGCAGCAGGCAGAAGGCGTTGCAGTTGGCTTGTAAACTTTGCCGTCACTGGATTTAACATAACGCCCTTGCTCTCTTGTCGCGCTTTGCGCACAAACGCCAAGCTGCTGCCTTGTCAGTAATGACAGACCTCCACTTTGGCAATTTCTTTCTGTATCGCCACCACCCAAGCTCAGGCGCAGGCCACGCTTGACTCTGGACGCAGGACACGTGTACACACGTGCAAATCCCGGAAGTCATCGTCTTCCGGTCCTTAGGCTTTTGCCAGGATCGCCATCCGTCAGCGCGTTGCGCCCACGGGTGCTTTTCGGTTTGGGACTTTGGAAATTTACACGGCCCGCGCCATAGCGGAACCGTGAGCGGAGCGAAAGGGGCGGACCCATGTTTGAAAATCTATCCGAACGCCTTGGAGGTGTGTTTGATCGGCTAACCAAGCAAGGGGCGCTGTCGGAAGAGGATGTGAAAACAGCCCTAAGAGAGGTCCGCGTTGCCCTCCTAGAGGCGGATGTCAGCCTGACTGTTGCCCGTGAATTCATTAAGAAAGTTCAAAGTAAAGCCACCGGTTCGGCCGTCACAAAATCGGTGACCCCCGGCCAGCAAGTGGTCAAGATCGTCCATGACGCTCTGATTGACACCCTGCGCGGTGAAGGCGAACCGGGCGATTTGAAGATCGACAACCCACCCGCTGCGATTTTGATGGTGGGTCTGCAAGGCTCGGGTAAAACCACTACCACCGGCAAACTGGCCAAACGCTTGGCCAGCCGCGAAGGTAAAAAGGTGCTGATGGCCTCATTGGACATCTACCGGCCCGCCGCGATGGAACAGCTTGCGATCTTGGGTGGGCAAGTCGGCGTTGATACCCTGCCCATCGTCGTCGGTGAAAGCGCGGTGCAGATTGCCAAACGCGCCAAACAGCAGGCCACATTGGGCGGCTATGACGTTTATATGCTCGACACGGCCGGGCGCCTGCAAATCGATGAAACTCTGATGCAGGAAGTTCAGGATGTGCGCGATGCGGTTGAGCCACGCGAAACCCTGCTCGTTGTCGATGGGTTAACCGGTCAAGTGGCTGTCGAAGTGGCCGAAGAATTTGACAGAAAAATCGGCATCTCGGGCGTGGTTCTCACCCGTATGGATGGGGATGGTCGCGGTGGTGCGGCGCTGTCCATGCGCGCGGTCACCGGCAAGCCAATCAAATTTGTTGGTTCCGGCGAAAAGATGGATGCCTTGGAAACATTCGAGCCAGAGCGCATCGCTGGCCGCATTCTGGGCATGGGCGACATCGTCGCTTTGGTTGAGAAGGCGCAAGAAACTTTAGAAGCAGAACAAGCCGAACGGATGATGCGTCGCCTGCAAAAGGGCATGTTCAATATGAATGATCTGCGCAGCCAGCTCGAGCAAATGCAAAAAATGGGCGGTATGCAAGGCCTGATGGGCATGATGCCCGGTATGGCAAAAATGAAGGGCAAGATTGATCAAGCCGGCCTAGATGACAGCCTATTAAAACGCCAAATTGCCTTGATCAATTCCATGACAAAGAAAGAGCGGGCCAATCCTGCTTTGCTACAAGCCAGCCGAAAAAAGCGGATCGCAGCCGGGGCGGGGCTTGACGTGAGTGATCTCAATAAATTGCTCAAACAACATCGACAAATGTCAGATATGATGAAGAAAATAGGCAAAAAGGGCGGCCTGAGCGCCCTCAAGGGCATGCTCGGCGGCCAAGGCGCCCCAAGTCAAGCCGAGCTGGCCGCAGCCCAAGAGCAAATCGCCAGTGGCGCTATGGGCGGTTTGCCCAAAGGCATGAGCCTGCCCAAAGGGATGGGTGGATTGGGCGGCGGGTTTCCCGGTGGCCTAAGCGGCTTGAGCAAAAAGAAATGAACCATTCAGATAGGACATCCGGAGGCCTGTTATGACGGACGATACAACACGCGCCGCTCAGCTGCTGAAATCACATCGCGAGAGCATTGATCGCTTGGATGCCATCTTGGTTTATACGCTGGGCGAGCGTTTTGCCCATACACAAGCCGTTGGGCAGCTCAAAGCCAAACACGCGCTACCGCCATCGGATCCCGAACGCGAGGCACAGCAAATTACCCGTCTGCAAGATTTGGCACAACGCGCCGATCTTGATCCCGAATTCGCCAAGAAATTTCTGAGCTTTATCGTTCAAGAAGTCATCCAGAACCACAAAACTTATCAAGAATAGACCGCAATATCTGCTGCCTATTTGCCATTTTCAAGGAGATTAACAATGGCTATGAAAATCCGTTTGGCCCGTGGTGGGTCCAAAAA
>JAKMFM010000257.1 GCA_022425445.1 Planktomarina sp. | reverse complement strand
CGGCCAATCACGCGATTAAAATCGCCAAGCAAACCTTTGCAGAAATGGACGGCGCGTTGTGAGTGCGCGGCATCCGTTTAACCCGCAGGATATGAGCCTTCAGCCGCCTGCTTTGACCGCAGATTATCGCTCCTCGCGTCTCCGCGCGCCCAGCCAAAAGTTATTCAGTCTTGATCAAGGACCGGGGGAGTTGACCGGGCCCACTTTTGGGCATGATCTCATCGGTCCAAACGACAATAACCTGATCCTCAATTATGCCGCACCGGGGGCTGCGGCCATTGGTGAGCAAATCATGGTGCATGGTTATCTGCTTGATGAAAATGCGCGGCCGGTGCCGCAGGCCTTGCTGGAGTTTTGGCAAGCCAATGCTGGCGGGCGGTATCGTCACAAAAAAGACGGCTATCTGGCGCCTTTGGACCCCAATTTTGGCGGCTGTGGCCGAACTCTCACCGATGAGCAGGGCTATTTTTCGCTCTGTACTGTGCGGCCTGGTCCCTATCCTTGGCCGAACGGTGGCAATAATTGGCGGCCGGCACATATTCATTTTAGTTGCTTTGGCCAAGGCTGGGCGCAGCGGTTGATCACGCAGATGTATTTTGAAGGTGACCCGCATATTCCGCTTTGCCCGATCGTTCAAACCATAGCGGATCAAAAGGCGATTGATCGATTAACGGCGCGGCTGGATATGGCGCATACGGTGCCAATGGCGTTTCGGGCGTTCCGATTTGATATTGTGTTGCGTGGCCGCCGGTCTACCCTGTTTGAAAATAAGTTGGAGGGGAATTGATGTCCCGCCCACAAAGCGCATCGCAAACCGCCGGTCCGTATGTGCATATTGGCTGCACACCGAGCGCTGCTGGTTTGGAAAATATGTATGGCGGCAATGATTTGGGCATGGATATCTTTCCGCTCAATACCCCGGGACGCAAAATAGTGATTTCGGGGCAGGTCTTTGATGGAGCCGGTGACCCTGTCTTTGATGCAATGCTAGAGTTTTGGCAGGCCGATGCCACTGGGCGCTATGGCGCCAATGGTTCAGCTGGTGGCTGGGCCCGCCGCGCGGTGGATCCTGAGACTGGCAGTTATCGGCTGGAAACAATTCTTCCTGCCGCAACACAGGACGCGGCTGCGCATGTGAAGGTTTGGGTTGTGGCCCGTGGGATCAACTTGGGGCTGCATACGCGGATGTATTTTGACGATGAACCCGGGGAGCAAGATCCCCTACTGTTGGCGATGAAACAGTCCAGCCGCAGGTCTACCTTGATTGCCAAGCGATCTGGTGATGAGGGTTATATCTTCGACATACACCTACAAGGTGACAAGGAAACGGTATTTCTGAATGTCTGATCTGCACAACAAACCCTGCATTTTGTGCTGCGCCATCACGGGTTCGGTGCCGACAAAAGCTGCCAATCCAGCCGTGCCCATCAGTATTTCTGAGCAGGTCGAGAGCAGCTTGGCCGCAGTGGAGGCGGGGGCTTCGATTATTCATGCCCATGTCCGCAATGCCGATCAAACCCCGAGCAGCGACCCGGACAAATTCGCCCGTCTGCAAGAAGAGCTGCGCCGGCATTGCCCAGAGGTTATCATACAGTTTTCAACGGGTGGCCGTTCCGGTGCGGGACAAGAGCGTGGGGGGATGTTGTCTCTGCGACCAGATATGGCCTCACTTTCTGTCGGCTCAAATAATTTTCCCATGCGCGTATATGAGAACCCGCCAGATTTGGTGGCTTGGCTGGCCAGTGAAATGCAAAAATATGAGGTGGTGCCAGAGATTGAAGCCTTTGACCTTTCTCATATTTTGCAGGCTGTGCGCCTGCATGATGAGGGCAAGCTATTCGGTAAACTCTATGTGCAATTTGTCATGGGTGTTAAAAATGCCATGCCGGCTGACCGAACGGTTTTTGATTTTTATGTGGCGCAGATGCAAGCCCGCGCGCCGCAAGCTGAGTGGTGTGCGGCGGGTATCGGGCCCAACCAATTGGTTGTGAATGAATGGGCCATCGCGACAGGCGGCCATACCCGAGCTGGGCTTGAAGATAATGTGCGCCTCGACCGCAGCACTTTGGCCCCCTCGAATGCAGCCTTGATCGCCCGCGCGGCTGAACTTTGCACCCGCTACGAACGTCCGGTCGCAAGCCCGGCGCAAGCGCGCGAAATTCTCGGTTTGTCGGCGGCATGACATGGGTTTTCGATCATGCCTGGATGACAGGAGTGTTTGGCGACAAGGCCGTTGCGGCGCATCTGTCTGCAGAGGTGCAATTGGCGCATATGCTGCGTGTTGAAGCGGCTCACAGCCGATCATTGGGCAATGAGCGCGCAGCGCGTGCTATTGAGGCCGCCCAGATATGCCCGGAGGATTTGACAGAGAGAACGGCCGTGGACGGGTTGCCCGTTCCTGAGTTGGTGCGCTGTCTCAAAGCGCAAATTTCCCCAGAGCTACATGGGGATATTCACCGAGGTTTGACCAGCCAGGACGTGATGGACACGGCCTTTGTTCTATCTTTGAAGGATATTTTACCGATCTTCCGGCAGAGATTGAGTGCTTTGCAAGAGGATCTGGCGCAGTTGGCGCAAGCGCATGGCGATGCTGCCTTGATGGGGCGCACGCGCATGCAGGCCGCGCTTCCGATCACGGTTGCAGACCGCATTGCCACCTGGCGCATGCCGCTAGAACGCCATCTAGATCGGCTCGATGAAATCTCCGCCCGCGTGCTCAGTGTCCAATGCGGCGGCCCGGTGGGGCTTGCGACAGGCGGAGCTGCGCTTGCGGCGCCGCTGGGCTTGGCAGTGCCTGACAAAAGCTGGCACGCCATGCGCGATGGATTTGGCGAATTGGCCAGTTGGCTGTCGCTGGTCTCTGGCAGCTTGGGCAAAATGGGCATGGATATTTCGCTCATGACACAGCAAGGCGTGGACGA
>JAKMFM010000259.1 GCA_022425445.1 Planktomarina sp. | reverse complement strand
ATTGACAGCCCCGAAACTCTTGAATTTGCGAGCCGCAGAGCCCAGGCCACATGCGCCGTGCGCAGCTATCAAATGGCGGCGCTTACAAAAGGGCGCTTGGGCAAGGAGATGACTGAAATTGGGTTTTTGCAAGACGCCGGAGCAATTGCCTTTAGCGATTGCGATGCAGTCGTTACCAATACCAAAGTGCTCTCGCGCGCGCTGACCTATGCACGACAATTGGGGGCTTTGGTCATTGGACACCCGCAAGATCCAGGCCTGTCGCAAGGGGCCGCGGCCAGTTCTGGAAAATTTGCAACCCTGCGCGCGATCCCAGCGGTCTCTCCCATGGCTGAGCGTTTGGGGCTTGAGCGCGATTTGGCCATGGTTGAGATGACCGGTGCAAAATACCATGCCGACCAGCTCTCTACCGCCCTGGCCCTTCCAGCCTTAGAGCGGGCGAAACGCCAGGGGTTGGACGTAACCGCCGGGGTCAGCATTCATCACCTCACGCTCAACGAATTGGATGTGGCCGATTATCGTAGCTTTTTTAAGGTCAAACCCCCGTTGCGCTCCGAAGACGATCGGCTGGCGATGATCTCAGCGCTCGCCAGCGGGTTGATTGATATCGTCAGCTCCATGCATACACCGCAGAATGAAGAGTCCAAACGTTTGCCTTATGAGCAAGCCGGATCTGGGGCTGTGGCATTGGAAACACTTCTGCCGGCCGCCCTGCGCCTTTATCATGCCGGGCATTTGGATTTGCCTCAGTTGTTCCGGGCCCTATCGCTCAATCCGTCGCGGCGCTTGGGTCTGGACAGCGGTCGATTGAGCCTGGGGGCACCGGCGGATCTCATCTTATTTGACCCCAATGTGCCCTTCGTTCTGGATCGCTTTTCGCTCCGGTCCAAATCCAAAAACACGCCTTTCGACGGGCAACGCCTGCAAGGGCGCGTTTTGGCGACATTCGTCGGCGGTCAGAAGGTCTACGCGCGATGATTGTTGAACTCACCAGCACAACGCAACTCTTGGTCTTTTGGGCAGTTGCCGGCTATTTCCTAGGCGCAATCCCCTTTGGCATCGTCACGGCACGCGCCTTAGGCCTTGGAGATTTACAACAAATTGGGTCGGGCAATATCGGGGCCACGAATGTGCTGCGCACAGGCTCTAAACTCGGTGCAGCTTTCACTTTGATCGGCGATGCGGGCAAAGCGGGTGCCGCGGTGCTATTGGCCCGCGCCTTGGCCGCCGAAGATGCGGCGCAAATTGCCGGCTTTGCGGCCTTTTTTGGTCATTGCTATCCCATCTGGCTGAAGTTCAAAGGTGGGAAAGGCGTGGCTACCTTCTTTGGCCTGCTGTTTGCTCTGGCCTGGCCAATTGGCCTCGCTGCGGGGGCCACATGGCTCGCCACCGCCGCTATTTTCCGATATTCCAGCCTCGCGGCGCTCATGACAGCCGCGTTAACACCACTTTGGGCGCTTCTGTTTGATCACACGGCTTTGTTTTCACTAAGCCTTTGCCTTGCGTCCATCATCTTCTGGCGTCACAAAGACAATATACAACGCCTGATCCGTTCACAGGAGAGTAAAATCGGGCGAAAATAACTTTATATGTTGGAGCCCGATCATGACTTTTACCGAATCCATAAAAACTTGTTTTTCAAAATATGTCACCTTCTCCGGACGCGCGTCCCGTTCTGAATTTTGGTACTTTATGTTGTTTTGCCTCCTTGGAAGTACCATCTTGTCTTTGTTCGATGGTTTCGTCCTCGGAATGAGCGCCATACAGCCAGCGAGCTCAGTGTTCGGCTTAGTGACGTTTTTACCCTCAATATGTGTAACAACCCGCCGGCTGCATGATGGCAATCGTAGGGGCTGGTGGCAATTGATCTGGCTGGCGCCTATTCCTGTTTTCCTTGCCGCATATGGATTGAAAGCGCACAGTTTTATGATTGTTGGGGTCATTGCCATGATTGCTTGCGTGGTTATGCTACTCGCCTGGTTGATTACAAAAGGCAGTGAGGGAGACAACCGCTTTGGCTCAAACCCTCTTGCCGCTGACGCTTGAGCCGAACCCGTGAGCGCCGCCAATACGGCGCTCATTTTCCCACGCTAATAAGAATACTCTTCATAAATTCGCGTCAGGTCCCCCTGCCAGTCGCCATGGTAACATGCCAAAAGTTCATCCGCTGGGGTATGCCCAGTCTCAAGGCTGTCCTGCAACGCGTTTAAAAAGTGCGTTTCATCCGGTACAAGCCCACCTGCCCCGCTTCGCCTGCGCGCAGTGAGCCCCGCCTGTGAAATCGCCACCGCTTGCCGGGCCAAATCCATCATTTTGATCCCACCCGCCTCGGCTTGCAGCCCATCGACGGACGCAGCAATCCGCATTTCATCACGGGTTTGCGCATCAATGCCTTTGACCAAATCCCAAGCGGCATCCAGAGCCGTTTGATCGTACAAAAGCCCAACCCAAAAGGCTGGCAAAGCGCAAAGACGGCGCCACGGCCCGCCATCTGCGCCGCGCATTTCCATGAATTGCTTGATACGCGCTTCCGGGAATATGGTTGTCAGGTGA
>JAKMFM010000221.1 GCA_022425445.1 Planktomarina sp. | reverse complement strand
AAACATGAGGAGTTACAGGATGCGAACACGTGCTGCGGTGGCCATAGAAGCCGGCAAACCACTTGAAATCATGGAGGTCAATCTCGAAGGCCCAAAGGCCGGCGAGGTTTTGGTCGAAATCAAAGCTACGGGTATTTGCCACACGGATGAATTCACCCTATCCGGCGCTGATCCCGAGGGGCTGTTTCCTGCGATTTTGGGCCATGAGGGCGCAGGGATTGTGGTGGAATGTGGTCCGGGTGTCACCAGCTTGAAACCCGGTGATCATGTCATTCCTCTTTACACGCCAGAGTGCCGCACATGTGAATATTGCCTCAATCCCAAAACCAATCTGTGCCAAGCCATCCGCAGCACCCAAGGGCAGGGTTTGATGCCAGACGGCACGAGCCGGTTTTCGATGCTCGATGGCACGCCGATTTTGCATTACATGGGCTGTTCCACCTTTGCCAATCATACTGTTTTACCAGAAATCGCTTTGGCCAAAGTGCGTCCCGATGCCCCGTTTGATAAGATTTGTTATATAGGCTGTGGTGTGACCACAGGCATTGGCGCGGTGATCAATACGGCAAAGGTGGAGATTGGCAGCACGGCGATTGTCTTTGGGCTGGGCGGCATTGGCTTGAATGTGATTCAAGGTTTGCGACTGGCCGGGGCAGATCAGATTGTCGGTGTGGATCTCAATCCCGGCAAGATTGAGATGGCCCGCCGCTTTGGTATGACAGATTTTGTCAATCCAACTGAGGTGAGCGGTGATTTGGTCGCGCATTTGGTCGCGCTGACCGGTGGTGGGGCAGATTATACCTTTGATGCAACAGGCAATGTGGGTGTGATGCGCACAGCGCTGGAATCGGCCCATAAAGGCTGGGGGGAAAGCGTGATCATCGGTGTGGCACCTGCTGGAGCCGAGATCAGCACCCGTCCTTTCCAGCTGGTGACTGGCCGCGTGTGGCGCGGCACGGCTTTTGGCGGTGCACGGGGGCGCACCGATGTGCCAAAGATTGTGGATTGGTACATGGACGGTAAAATTGAGATTGATCCAATGATCACCCACACCATGCCTTTGGAAGATATCAACAAGGGCTTTGATCTGATGCATGCCGGCAAATCCATCCGCGCTGTCGTCGAATTTTAGGGCGCCTTGCCGGTTTTCGGGCTTTCACCTGTTGAAATTAAGGCTAATGTGAAAGGGCGCGCGGTGCGCCCTTTTCGCATGAAGTGTACCCTTCGATGATTGACGTTCTTCTCAAAACATTGCCCTTCTTTGCCATCGTTGGGCTCGGCTATAGCGCGGCGCGGATGGCATTTTTTCCGGAGGTGGCCACCGCCTATCTCACGAAATTTGTGTTTTATTTTGCCTTGCCGGCGATGATTATCCGGTTTTCTGCCAACCTATCCTTTGCGGATTTGATCAATGTTCCCTTCATTTCCGCTTATCTCTCCGCCTCATTTCTGATCTATCTGCTGGCGACCGGTGTGGCGATGCTACGGCGACGCAACGTGGCCGAGGCCGCAGTGGAGGCGCAATGCGCCACCATTGGCAATGTCGGATTTTTGGGCATTCCGATGTTGGCCATGTTGATGGGGACGGAGGCTGTGCTTTGGGTTATGTTGGTGCTGGCCATTGACCAGCTGGTGTTTGGCAGTTTGATTGTGATTTTAATTGTTGGCTCACGCGATGGGCGTATGAGCTTTGGGGTGCTGCGCACGGTCGGACTTGGTCTGATCAAAAATCCGATGATTATGGCGATGGCTTCCGGTTTGCTTTGTTCGTCATCGGGGGTCAGCTTGCCGGCGCCCGCCTCAGAATTCTTCGACATTTTGGGGGCGGCTGCAACGCCCGGTGCGCTGTTTGCTATTGGCGCGTCCTTGGCCAGCAAATCCGCTGAGCGGCTCTCTGTGGCCAGTTGGCTGGCTTTTTGTAAGTTGATCTTACATCCCGTGGCCGTGGCGATTGCCGCGCTGTTTATTTTTCCGGTTGCGGCCTATCCTGCTGCGGTTTTGATTGCAGCGACGGCTTTGCCTGTTGCGGGCAATATCTTTATTTTGGCAACGCATTATGAGGTCGCGCCGCAGCGGGTGTCGGCATCAATCTTTCTGTCGACCGTCGCTTCGGTGGTGACGGTGTCTTTAGTTATCGCTTGGGTCAGCATCCTCTACAGCTAATCGTCTACTTTGGCAGGGCTCTGCTGTGATCTGGGAGCTTGGCCCTTGCAAAACGAAACGAATTGCGTTTTCACCAAGTGACATTTGCTAAGGGGTTTTCCATGGAAATTAAATCTGAAAACGCGTGTTTCGGTGGAACGCAGGGGGTCTATGCCCATGCATCGGACAGTTGTGGGGGGGAGATGACCTTCGGTCTTTTTCTGCCCGAAGAGGCTAAGCGCGGCCCGGTGCCCGTGTTGTGGTATTTGTCAGGTTTGACCTGCACCCATGAGAATGCCATGACGAAAGCGGGTGCGCAGGCTTGGGCGGCGCAAGAGGGGATTGCCTTGGTGTTTCCTGACACATCGCCGCGCGGCGCGGATGTGGCCGATGACGTGGCCTATGATCTTGGGCAAGGCGCTGGATTTTATGTCAACGCTACACAACAGCCATGGGACGCGCATTTTCATATGTGGGACTACATAGCCGAAGAGCTCCCGGCGGTGCTGGAGCGCGCCTTCGCTGTTGATTTGGAGCGCCAATCCATCACGGGCCATTCCATGGGCGGGCATGGGGCGCTGACCCTTGCGATGGGAAGGCCGGGTCAATACCGCAGTGTTTCGGCCTTTTCCCCCATTTGCAATCCAATCGGTTCGGACTGGGGCCAAAAGCAGTTTACCAGTTACTTGGGCGTGGATCAAAACCTCTGGGAACCGTATGACGCCAGTCATCAAATGCTGGACGTGGGTTTTGACGGGCCCCTACTCATTGATACGGGTACTCAAGATCAATTTTTGGAGCTCCTCAAACCTGAAACTCTCGCCCTTGCCATGGCCAAGCGTCGCCAAGACGGGCATTTTCGGATGCAAAAAGGTTATGATCATTCCTATTTTTTCGTTTCGAGCTTTATGGAAGATCACGTCGCTTTTCATGCCGAAGCGCTTTATGCGGAGTGACCCATGACCCAATATGATTTGGTAATTATTGGCTCCGGACCCGGCGGTCGCGCGGCGGCGATACAGGCGGGCAAACTCAAGCGACGGGTTTTGGTGATCGATCGCAAGGATCGTTTCGGTGGTGTATCGGTCCATACGGGCACAATCCCCTCCAAAACCCTGCGCGAGACGGTGCTCAACCTCTCAGGATGGCGCGAGAGAAGCTTTTACGGGCGGTCCTATCGCGTGAAAGATGAGATTGGCGCGGATGATCTCAAGATGCGCCTGCATAAGACTCTGGATTACGAGGTGGACGTTCTTGAGCATCAGTTCAATCGAAATCACGTGGATACCATGAGCGGTTTGGCGCGATTCACCAGCCCGCATGAGGTGGAAGTCACCGCTTACAATGGAGAAGTCACCACTGTTTCTGCGGCGCATGTTTTGATTGCCACCGGCACCTACACCTATCGGCCTGACACTGTTCCGTTTAATGGCACCTCTATTTTGGACAGTGATGAATTTTTGGAGATGTCGCAAATTCCGCGATCTTTGATTGTCGTTGGTGCCGGGGTGATCGGTGTGGAATATGCCACGATGTTTTCTGCCCTGGATGTGAAAGTGACCTTGATTGAGCCGCGGGAAACTTTCTTGGACTTCATCGATAAGACTTTGATACAGGAATTTACCCATGAAATCCGCGAAAATGGTGTTGATCTGCGGCTTGGCTCAGCGGTGGCAAAGATCGAAGATTGCGACAGCCATGTTGAGGTTGCGCTTGAAAATGGCCGTCATGTGCGCGCAGAAATGCTGCTCTTCGCAGCTGGACGCATGGGTGCAACGCAGCGTTTGGGTCTCGAAGCAGCGGGTCTCAAGACCGACCACCGCGGCCGATTGCGTGTGGATCGTAAGAGCTATCAAACAGAGGTGCCGCATATCTATGCGGTGGGAGACGTCATTGGTCACCCCTCGTTGGCGTCAACCAGCTTGCAGCAGGGACGCGTGGCGGCGTGTCATGCGCTGGACACCCCGAGCCTGCCAGAAAGCCCATGGTTTCCGTATGGGATCTATTCCGTGC
>JAKMFM010000208.1 GCA_022425445.1 Planktomarina sp. | reverse complement strand
TAACCTGCCTGTACAATCCGCGAAGTACAAGCGGTGCTGTTTAGATTAGTTCAATTATTGCAGTGCAAATACCCATTAAATCATCCGGACATTCCATTTGCAGGCCCCCGTGACCCGCGCTAGCATTGTCTGAGCTCGAAAGGTGCTACCATGCGGATATTTACGCTCAGTCTTGTGCTACTGACCACATTGGCCAGCTGTGCGCCACCTTTGCCGATTGCCGATAACATTGCAGATGCCCGCAGTCCGAATGCCAAGATCACCACCCAGCCGCTTCGATTTGATGTCATTACGCTGCGCAGCTTCGTGGCCGGCGATCGTCAAGAGCGACCGGGCGCGCGCTGCCAGATCTCCACGTCAGATCAGCGCCTATCGGCCACCTTTCAAACACCAGCGCAACTGCGTGTGCCACTCTACAAAGGCAAGCCTGCGCCAATCAACGGATATTGCCATCTGCCCGGCACAAATCTTGCGGCGCGCTTTACGCTCGATGCCATCAATCAATCCGCACCAGAAAACGAAGGGGTGCGGCTCACACTGGGCAGCGGTGGACCGCGCATCGGCGCCACGATTTCCCTGCGTAACCGAAGCAAAGACCGCTACGGCTATCCCGCAAGTCTGCGCATTACATTAGCCCCCTAAATGCCCCGTCATGACAACGGTTCAAGATCACCCAAAGCCTGCTGCGCATGAAATTGGCTTTCAAATCCAGCAAAATCATCCGCTGCAATCGCGTCGCGCATCTGCTGCATAATTTCTTGGAAATAATGCAAATTGTGCCAAGTCAAAAGCATCGAGCTGATAATCTCCTGACTGCGGAATACATGGTGTAAATAAGCGCGCGAATAATTGCGACAGGCTGGGCAACTGCAGGCCTCGTCCAAGGGCCGTGGGTCATCCTGGTGACGCGCATTTTTGATGTTGACCACACCTCGGCGGGTAAAGACCTGCCCGGTGCGACCGGAACGGCTCGGCAAAACACAGTCCATCATATCAATGCCGCGCTTCACGGCGCCCACGATATCATCGGGCTTGCCAACGCCCATCAAATATCGCGGCTTGTCCTCGGGCAATTGATCAGGCGCAAAGTCAAGCACATCGAACATGGCCTTTTGCCCCTCGCCCACCGCCAGCCCGCCAACCGCATACCCCTCAAAACCAATGGCTTTCAGCGCATCAGCGCTTTCACCGCGCAGTTGCTCATCCAACCCGCCCTGCTGAATGCCAAATAAAGCATGCCCCGGGCGATCGCCGAATGCAGCGCGAGAGCGCTCTGCCCATCGCATCGACATACGCATTGAGCGTGCAATTTCGTCGCGTTCTGCCGGCAACGCTGGACATTCATCGAAACACATCACGATATCACTGCCCAAAAGCCTTTGGATCTCCATAGACCGCTCGGGCGTTAAATGATGTTTAGAGCCATCAATATGCGACTTAAAGGTCACCCCGTCTTCGCTCATCTTGCGCAGGCTGGACAGACTCATCACTTGGAACCCGCCACTATCGGTCAAAATTGGACGCTCCCAATTCATAAACTTATGCAGACCGCCCAGCCGATCAATCCGTTCTGCCGTCGGGCGCAACATCAAATGATAAGTATTGCCAAGCAATATATCCGCCCCAGTTTGCCGCACTGAGCTTGGCAACATCGCCTTGACCGTGGCCGCCGTTCCAACGGGCATGAAAGCCGGTGTTCGGATCTCGCCGCGCGGGGTGTGAATGGTGCCAGCCCGAGCCTTGCCTGAGCGCGCATGCAGTTGGAATGAAAATTTTTCTGTCATGCCTCCCCCATGCGCTAATCCTTATGAAGGATCAAGAGATTGGTCAAAATTCATGGTTTTCACCGAATTCCAACCGCACGCCAAGCTGAGTCCAAGTTCTAAACTCAGGTTATTGCTTTACCCCAGCCGCATGCCCCATTATACCTTATAAAAATACTCAAGGATCATTACATGTCGAACGAGTCTCCTGTTGAAGGTACACCATTGATCGCGCCCTCGAGCACGGATCACCCGCTGTATGACAATATTGTCGATAGTATTCGGACGGTTTACGATCCTGAAATTCCAGTTAATATTTTTGATCTAGGCCTCATTTATACAGTTGATATCAATGAGGACTCCGAGGTGAAAATTGCCATGACCCTCACCGCTCCTGGCTGCCCGGTGGCCGGTGAAATGCCCGGCTGGGTGGCTGAGGCCATTGAACCCTTGCCCGGCGTCAAACATGTAGATGTAGAGCTGGTCTGGGAACCGCCTTGGGGCATGGATATGATGTCCGATGAGGCACGACTCGAATTGGGCTTCATGTAGGCGCCGTGCCCACGGGTGCCCGCATCGTGATCGCAGCAGACAATCTCGCCCTATGTCCCCTCTTGCAGTTCGCTTTGCCCGCTCTTAGGTTAAGAGCAGATTGAAAAGGATCAGACATGTTCGGAATTCCGGGTAAACAAGCTGTGACCCTCACCCAAGCCGCGATTGATCAAATAACCAAGCTCATGGCCCGCGAAGGCCATAAGGGCTTGCGTATTGG
>JAKMFM010000204.1 GCA_022425445.1 Planktomarina sp. | reverse complement strand
AGCCATTATAGATCTCCCATAACCTGATTGGTGAAACCAAAGACACGCCGCGCGCCTGACATCTCTATCAAATTGACCTCGCGCCGTTGACCCGGTTCAAACCTGACTGCGGTGCCGGGCGCGATATCAAGGCGACGGCCATAGGCGGCTGTACGATCAAAATCCAAGGCGGCGTTGCTTTCAGCAAAATGGTAATGGCTGCCAACCTGCACTGGGCGGTCACCCGTGTTGGCTACCATCAGGGTGATCGCCGCACGATCTGCATTTAGGATTAGGTCGCCATCGGCTGGGAAAATCTCTCCAGGGATCATGGAACGCTCCTATCGAATGGGGTTGTGAACGGTGACCAGTTTGGTCCCATCAGGAAAAGTGGCCTCGACCTGAACTTCATGGATCATCTCAGGAATGCCCCCCATACATTGATCACGGGTGATCACATGGGCACCGCTCTCCATCATATCTGCAACAGAGCGGCCGTCACGCGCACCTTCAACAACTGCGTCGGCAATCAGTGCAATCGCCTCTGGATAATTGAGCTTCACACCACGGGCGAGCCGCTTGCGGGCCACTTCAGCGGCCATTGCAATCAAGAGTTTATCTTTTTCACGTGGGGTCAGGTGCATGGATCAGAGCCTCCAGTTTTTGGGAACTGCGTTGTGTGTTAGATGGGTCAGGATCGGGAGCAAGGTAGTGCGCAGCGCGAAGCTGTCAGAGCAAAGCAATCGAATAATGAGGATGTTGTCTGCCAAAAGACTTGCCCCACCAGAGGAAGGAAGCAGGGCGCGTACGCCATCAATCATCGCTTTTGCCATTTGATCGACAAGAACAATACTGGCCATGGCACCTGCGCCAGCTGCGACTGCAGGCCGCTTCAGGATAAATGCGACGTCACCGTCGAGTTGAATGCGATCAACATAAATTGGTGTTCCTTCAGTCGTGATGCACACTCTGTCGTCCAGTGAGCAATGTTGGAGGATTTCTCCAGAGGCCTCTCTACCGAAGACGAGTGGCTCGACCATTAGGAACTGTGCATCCCTAGTAACTTCAACTTCTAAGCGCCGGCACAAGCGGGAACCTTCGAACAGGATCGTTTCTTGAGGCAGCCAATAAAGTTGCGCGTTCGACTTCACTTTGAGCCGCGTTTGCATCGATCCTGCTATGGCATTTGAAGCGCGGTAAATGCGTTCAGCCGCTTGAGTCGTAACGCTTATCTTAGCATGACTGTTGGCGGTGACTTCAGTCGAAAATTTATCACCGCCTGTGATGCCACCTGCCGTGTTAATAATTACGGCTTCGATCGTGTCCTTTGTCGAACGCGGAAAGATGGCACGATAGGACCCTTGTTGGCGTAGATCTTTCAAGCGCGACTGATCTCCATCAGCAAACACCGCGCTTATGTTTAGTGTCCCCCGCGCGCGCTGAGGGATGCCTTCTCTGTCTAAGGAAAGATGTTTTATCGTTCAGTCCTCTGCACGCTTAGATGTTTAGTAGCGTGACTGGGATTTTTTTGGCGAACAAGGATTGGATTAGGTGGCAATTGATTTTATCTATTTTTTGGTTTCTTGATTAAATTTTAAGCGGATAATTCTATTAAACAAGCACTCTAAAAAGTTGGCATATGGTTCAGGTTGCTGCTGTCAGACGAATGAGAACTCGGATCAGATTGCTGGTGCAGCCTGAATCTATGCGCTCAAAAGTTGGCGCCACTCCGTAAGCGCAGCGGCGGTTCGATCGAGCTTAAAATTGTCTCGTGAGTAGAAGTGGCGTTCATTTAGGGCTGTACAATCAACCTAGCCCCACACCCAGCCTGCGTGGCGCCTTCAGCGGACCTGAGTGGCATCAGCCGGCAAACGGCTGCTCAACCACGTGCAAAACCGCACATGTTTGCAACGCCGCAGGCGTGCGGGCGCGTGACGGACATCGGCTCGCCAATCAAGTGTTGAAAAGGGTAATTCTACGTGTCCCCACGCCACTTTGTCTCGCTGAGATTTGCTCATTTTTTAAGATTTGGCTATGTATTTGATTTTATGGCACCACCACACGGACACTGGTTCCTTAGCACGGCATCAGTCGACACAGCGACATCAACGATAACAGCAGCTTAACTACAGCCACCTGTGTCTGTCTAGGGCGCCTTTGGTGGCCTCTGTGGTTGCCTGAGGCTAATAGGGTCCCATGGATGACAAATGTGGCCCCAGGTGCCTTTGGTTATCTTTGGTTTTAACAAAAGCGGACTAAAAGGACTGTTGGTGTTTTTGTTGTTGACCATTGGTTAACGATTGCGTCTGTGCGCGTGCTGCGCATGAGTTTTCTATAGACTTCTTTGGTGGACTTACGCTGACTTAGAGTTACTGAAAGTACATGCGCAACATGCGCACAGATGCATTTCTTGGGATTTAGAGCGCTGTTTATTGGCATAATACTTATGACATCAGCAACCCCTCGATTGCCGACTTGTCGAAATCCTGAAAACGATTATGTTCCAGACCGAACCAATTGGCTAGGACAAGGTGATAAACTGACCGGTAGTCCATCGTGAACTGCATATCACCCTCCTGTAGCGTGCCAAGGTCAGGGTGTGCGCCCCAGATCCCACCTTCCAGAGCACCACTCATTAAGAAATGCGGAGCAGCGGTGCCGTGATCAGTGCCTCCTGAGTGGTTTTCGACCGCCCGGCGTCCAAATTCGCTGTAGGTCATGACCAGCGTATCTTCCCAATGGCCACTGCTTATAAGCATGGTACGCAGCCCTGCAAGTGCATTGCCTAAGTCTCGCAACAAGTTCTTGTGCGACCAATATTGGTTTTCATGGGTGTCAAACCCGTCAATTTTGAGCTTGAGAACGGGTGCGTCGATTCCCGCCTGCACCAAATTCGCCGCCATGGCTGCCTGACGCCCCAGCTCACCAGCATTGATACGAAACTCGGTATGATTGTTCATCACGACAATCTTGTCAGAAATTCGCGTTATTGCGGTGTTAAGCGCCTGCCCGCGGTCCAGTATCATCGAGAGGGCTTGATTACTCAAGGAGGAAACACCGCTGGAGTTTGACGCCACCCGCGACGTCGCATCGCTCAGGCTGGTGAACTGGCTGAGTGAGGTCATCGACAGCCACACGCCCGAAGACGAGGTAAACACCCCCATGCCCCCATCCAAGCTGATCCCGTGGGCGTCAAATTCATTAGCGCTGCCCATGCCTTCGATATCTTCGGTCAGCCATCCGGTTTTTCCGGCCCGGTTGCCGTCGCCGCCGGTTTCCCAAAGTGCGATGGACTTGAAGTGCGAGCGGTTCTGACCGGGGTAGCCAAGGCCATGGATGATGGCCAAGTCTCCGGCTTGCAGAGCCGCGTCCAGAGGTTTCAGCGATTCGTGCAGGGCCAACCCGTTGCCGATGTCGAACACCTCGTGTCCTTTCAGACCGATGTTCGGCCGGATCTCGCGATACCGTTCATCCTTGATTGGAACCACAGTGTTTAACCCGTCATTGGCACCGGACAGTTCCACCAAAATCAGACGGCGGCCACTGCGTTGGGCCGCATGTGCCAAGCGGATCGGTGCCAGCGGGATAGCAAGTCCCGCGACCAGGGCATTCAAAAGAGTACGACGGTTCATAGGGACCTCTCTGCGTTATTTTAGGTTGTAGATCGGATCAAGGAACAGAATATTTAAATCCGACGTTGTGGCAGACGACGAAACGGGCGCACTCGCCAGGAAGATCTGCGCTGGCGGCATGGTCCCGCTCAATTCCTCCCACTCGGTCCACTGGGCCTGATCGCGGAAGACGCCGGCGATCTGGTCGGGACTGGTGTTGGCCAGGCTGCTCATCATCGACATCATCATGCCGCCACCGTTGGCCGAGGGCACAATCTGCAACACCTCGTCCGGGGCATAACGGGCATAGCGTGATTTCGGCAAGGTGCGCACAATGTGCCCTAGCACTTGCTCCCAGCCGCCCAACTGCGCGTGGGCATTGCGTTCGCGCCAGTTGCGGCCATTTTTGGACTGTTCCAGAATCTCCGGCACGGCCATCCAGATCGCCGACACGAAGGCGCGCTGCGCTTCGGTCAACTGGTTCCACTGCGCGCGTTCGTCGTTCCATTCGGGGCCGGACAGCACCAAATTAATTTGACGCGAGCCCGAGTCGTCGTTGGTATAAGCAGCACGGGGCAGCGGCCCGCCAAGGCAGGTCGGATAACAGGACCGGTCTTCGAATTGCAGCAGTGTGCGCATTCCCTTGTCACTGCGGTTGCGAATGATCCGGATGCGAACCGCATCGACTTCAATTGATCCCAGACGGGGTTTCAACAGAGCGAAATTGACGCTTTGCCAATTCGAATTCGGATCGTAGGAATCGCCCCATTCAAAGGCAACACGATCGACCTGAAGTCCCTGACCCGTCTGGCTAGCCGCAATCGGCCGGGCTTCGGGGTCAGAAAGCTCAATGAACTCGGCCATTTCCAACCGGCCCGAACAATACATCCGGCCCGGGTTTTCCTGGTTATTGCTACAGTTAGTGATTTGCTTGCCCTGCGCGGCGGGATACAGCCGCCCGTCCAGCGCCACCCAATCCACAAAAAAGTTCCTGTCGCCGCCATCAGAACCACCGGGACCGCAGCAGTGGTCGTTCTGGAAATATACGATTATTTTGACCGGGTCGATGTCTTCTGAGAAATCCACCTGCGCGATGCGCCACGGCAGGTCCGAGGTCTCGACCCGTCCGAACCGCGCCGTATCGATGCCGCCTCTAGCGGTCTGGGTCTGGCTGATCCATGCAATCTGGCTCCTGTCGCCAACGGTCGTTGCTGCAGAGATACGGAATTTCGGGGGCCCTTCAAAATCTTCGGCAGCGTAACGGATAAACACCGACCGGCCTACGGGGTCGTCTGACAGTGCTATCATTGGGTTGTCTCCGGCCATTTCCCCCATCATCGCCGCCATCACCATTGCCGGGTCCTGCTCGGCCTCAAGCGGTTCGGCCATTGCCAGATCGCTGAGCATCTCGCCCCGCAGTAGAAGCCGCGAGGGGGTCACCCAGTCCGGCCCACCGGGCCAACCAGCAACATTGGGCGCTTCGAACAGGTTCTGACCAAGGCTGGCCATCCGGTTTGGCAGCTCCGCCCACCATTCGGGCAGAACCCCGATTGACCGAATCCCGCCCACCAAAAGATCTACTGGAGATTTCACTATAGTCGCGCGGTTTTCCGGTGCCCAGAACGCCTGAGACGTCAGCACCGCCCGCAGCAGCACCGGGATTTCATAGTCGCTTTCACGAAACCTGGACGCGATGTTCTGCAAATGAGCTTCGTCGACATTGAAATCAGAGATGTAGACGTTCCAGAACCGTCGCGATATAAACTCTGCCGAGGCGGGCTGGTCCAGGAGAACGTCGACAATATCATCACCGTCAAAACGTCCGCGTTGGCCCAGCACCGTCTTAGCGCCGCGATCATGGTCCCACGGATTGAACTCGAATTCGAAATTTCGCATCTCGTTGTAACTATAACCTGTAAGGGCGCGGGCCACTTCCTTGACCGTCGCTTCAGTGTAATTTCCTTCGCCTAGGACAAACAATTCCATCAGCTCGCGCGCCAGGTTCTCGTTCGGCTGTTCCTTGCGGCTGCGGTTATTGTCCAGATAGTTCAACATCGCCGGATCACGCACTATAGCATGCGTCAGATCACGGAAACTGCCGTGGCCCAACTCGCGGAAAGTCCAGTGTTGGAGTGCCACCGCGTGCACCTCTTCCTGCAAACCAGAATATGCGGTAACGAAATGGTTGTGCCACAAAAGGATCAGTCGTTCGGCCATTGGGTTCGGTGTGGCGATCATTTCGCGCACCCACCAGTTACGCAATTCCGACAACTCCTGGTCTCTGGCGATGCGAAAGGACTGGCGGTCTTCCTCTTCGTAATCCCAACGGATCCAGTAGTGTGGCACCGACGATGAGGACAAAAAGGCCGGCGGTTCCGAACTTGTGCGTCTGCCATCAATTGCTTTTAAAACATGGGTAACCGCCTGACTGCGTGTCATGCCAACCAGTTCGATGATCTCGCTCGGATGGGCGCCAATGCCAGCACGCTCGAGCAGGTGCCGTGCATCTGCCACATCGATGATTTTTTGCAAATGGGGCTGGGTCGCCTCAGCTGCTTCCGTCCGCCGATGGTAGACCCCCCACATTGCCGCAAAGAACGAGGGGCGCAACTCACGCGCCGATAAGGGGACAACTGGCGAATCAGCCTCAATCGCAATTTCCACCAGCGCGGATGTTGTGTGCCGCCCCCATAGGCCGTCAACAGGCCCCGGTTCAAACCCAGACAAGGTCAGGATCTGCTGTGCCCGCTCAACACTGCGATCCTTGGCTAAAACTGAAGCCGTCGCTCCTACTGTGCTAGCCATCATGCCAGCGATAAGTAATAATTTTCGCACTTCGATCATGGGGTGCTCGCTAAATAGCTTCTCCTCACGGGATGCTACTTACCATACAAGGGCTTTCAGCTCAACACCGGCTAGTGGCCTCAGCAGGCAAACAGCCGCATAACCGCATGCAAAACCACACATGTTTGCAACGACGCGCAGGCATGCCGGCTCGTGGCGGAATTGAAGCGTGCAGTCAAGATTGTAGGGATAAAAGTAGGGGTAAATTAACTGGTCTTTAAGTAAATTGCTTTTAATCATAGGCTTGTATGAGCGGAGTGGCGGTGCTGTCAGACGAATGAGAACCCGCATCGAAATACTGGCGCAGCCTGAATCTATGCGCTCAAAAATTGGTGGCACTAAGCGAGCGTAGCGGCGTGATTGAGGTGAATTACCAATGTTTTTCATCCCTAAACACCATAAACCAACGTTATTCGCTTTAACGAAGCTAAAGTGGAAAACGAACACCAAGCGCCAAAGCCAAGCGGATGATCTCAGGGCTCGTTTTAAAGGACCTGAATGGGGAGCGTTTTGTCATTGCGGATGCTACAAATACACCGTGCTCGCTTCAACCGAGTTTAATCTTACAGTGCCCAACCAAGTTTGAGCTGACAGTGCCTTTCCGACCACGCCTGATGATGTTGTCAGAGTAACTCTGACAACATCATGAATAGCCATAAAAGAGCTATACTAATTTCGCAAGCACACGTGAGTGGGCTAACACTCCAATTTCATTCGCTTTTTCAACCAAAGAAGCAAATTCACTATTATTTGCTATGGCATCCACACTTTCACCCCAGTGCGCAAGGTTCTTAAAGCGATAGACAACTCGCATCATTTGATGATCTTCAGCGATAAACGGAACACCTACTGCTAATTCTGTGTTCAAACTGTCAGTAATTTTTTGAAGATCTGGAATTAGCTCCATCATTTTTGGAACATCGCTTCTGGCAACAGCATAATCCCGATGCACACTCACCATCCGAGCGTCGCCCATAGTATTATTGTGGATCACTCTACCCACCCATGGACCGCGAATTTCGGCAATTGGATCTGCAGCCCTCATGGCCTGGATTGCTTGCATATCAGGATCATTCGAATAACTTGTCATTGAACTTACGCCAGCACTAACGGTTTCGTACCAATTATATATTTCATAGTCTCCAGCGCGATCCCCAATAATTACCTTGAATAGCATTGAGTTGGAACCGTGTTTAGACATTGTAGCTACTGCCATTTTTAGACGCTCTTCTAAAACGACATCTTTTCCATCATATGGTGTAAATTCTCTTACTGACGTGTAACTCATCACATTCTCCAATCGTATTGATACCCACGGCTATAATAAAATTGTGGCCTACTAAATCCACTCTTTAAATTAGAGTAGTTATTGAAATCCCACTTTGATCCGTCCGGGATGCTGTCCGACAACTAGGAACTCGCATCGGATTGCTAACGCAGTTTGAATCTATGCGCTCAATAGTTGGCGCCACTCAGCAAGAGCGGCGTTTCTATTGAGCTTGAGATTGAGGCGTTGAGGTGCGTTGCAACAGCCTCACAGCCAACTCAACCCCCACCCTGCCTGTGTAGCGCCATAAGCGAACCATGGCAGCCTCAGTAGGCAAACAGCTGCATAACCGCATGCAAAACCACACATGTTTGCAGCGACGTGCAGGCGGGTGTCGGAAATAGCGGGTGTGGTCAACCAAAGGGGGGACGAAATCACAGCCAGATGGATGATCTCTGGGCTCGTTTTGAAGCACCTGAATGGCGAGCGTTTTGTCATACGGAGAAGCTACGAAACAGCCCTGCACGGCTCAAGTTGGTTTTGTCTGACAGTACCCGCCTGCCAGCTTCAACCGGATTTGATCTGACATTGCCTCACTTTTTTGTAGGCTAGTCGTAACCCGTCATTTCTAGGTAGCCGCGCCCTGTATGACTGCCTAGAACGATAATCGGACCCTCCCAGTAAGGGACAGAAGTATCCATCCATGCCTGTGGGTTTATCGCAGTCACCTCGACATCCACCCCACGGTCAGGCAACCGCACATTCCATGTGGTAGGCACATCACGTCCGCCAACATCAGAGATCGCAACCGGGTCAGCTTCAAACGCGCCGTTGGCGTAGGAGGTTGCAGAACCGTTAGGGGCAATCCACGGCGCAGAAGTATAGTAGCTACCATCAGTTTGGCGCAGGCGAAATCCCATTAATTTGCCATCCTCCAAAGACAACGAAAACCAGTCCCATCCCGTTTGATTGTCAGAGAGCGGCTGAGAGGACCATTCC
>JAKMFM010000199.1 GCA_022425445.1 Planktomarina sp. | reverse complement strand
TGGTGATTTTTGGCATCTTCGCCATTGGGTTCAATATCCTGTTTGGACTGACCGGTTATCTGAGCTTTGGACACGCAGCCTTTTTGGGCATCGGTTCCTATGCCGCGATATGGATGATGAAGCTGCTCACGATGAATGTCATTCCAGCCATCATCGTATCGGTTGCCGTTGCGGGTGCGTTTTCACTTCTGGTCGGCTGGATTTGCCTTCGGCGCTCAGGCATCTACTTCTCGATCCTGACCCTGGCCTTTGCGCAGATGTCTTATTCTTTGGCCTATTCTGTGCTCACACCAATCACAGGGGGCGAAACCGGGTTGCAGCCAAATCTGGCAGACCCGCGGATCTTGGACAGCGCACTGGCCGAAGGGCAATCGCCACGCGCCAATCTCTTCGGGATTGACATGCGTGCCACATATGAGTTGACGGTTGCCGATTGGGTCTTCACCTTTAACGCTGGCTATTACATCGCCGCCGTCATTTTGATTGCCGCTTTTTACATGTCGATCCGCATCTTCCGCTCGCCCTTTGGCATGATGCTGCGCGCTGTGAAATCGAACCAAAATCGTCTGAACTATACCGGTCTGAACGCCAAACCCTACACCTTAGCGGCCTTTGTGATATCCGGAATGTATGCCGGCTTGGCCGGGGGCCTATTGGTGGCGATGGACACGCAAGTGGGCGCGGAACGTATGTTTTGGACGGCTTCTGGTGAAGTTGTCCTGATGACCATTCTCGGCGGTGCGGGCACGCTCATTGGCCCTGTATTAGGCGCAGGCTTCATCAAATACATGGAAAACATCGTCTCCAAAATAAACAAAAGCATTTTGGAGCAGTGGTTCGCCGTTATGCCAGATGGGCTGCAAGATTTTATTATAAACATCATATACCCGTTCGTCGGAAAAGGCTGGCACCTCACCCTGGGCTTGCTCTTTATGATGGTTGTAATTTTCTTGCCCGGCGGTCTGGTCGAAGGCGGTCAAAAATTGGCAAACCTCTTTAGACGCAACAAGAGCAAAGATAACACGAGCCGCGAAACGACTGCTACAGAACAAGGAAATGAAAAATGAGCATCCTTGAAATCAAAAATGTAGGCAAGCGCTTTGGTGGCTTGCAGGCGCTTGATAAGGTCAATCTCAATGTGGCCGAAAATTCTGTCCATGCGATTATTGGACCAAACGGGGCTGGAAAATCCACCTTGCTGAACTGCCTGGTTGGAAAATTGATACCGGACACAGGTTCGGTCATGTTTGCCGGTCAGTCCATGCTGGGCCGCAAACCACATGAGATCAACCAAATGGGGATTTCGCGCGTGTTCCAAACACCCGAAATTTTCGGTGACCTCAGCGTCTTGGAAAATATGCTGATCCCCTGTTTTGCAAAGCGAGACGGAGCCTTTCATCTCAGCGTCATGAAAAACATGCTCTCCGATCGGGAAATGCTCGACCGGGCCGAACATATGCTTGAAGAAATGAATATGGCCGACAAGCATGATATGCATGCCGCCTCGCTCTCGCGAGGTGACAAGCGGAGGCTTGAGATTGGGATGTGTCTTGCCCAAGAGCCACGTCTGTTGCTGCTCGATGAACCGACCGCAGGTATGGCCCGCGCCGATACGAATAACACCATTGATCTTCTCAAACAGATCCGTGACACCCGCGACATCACCATTGCCATCATCGAACATGACATGCATGTGGTCTTCTCGCTGGCGGAACGTATCACCGTTTTGGCGCAGGGCACACCTTTGGTCGAAGAAACACCCGAAAACATCAAAGGCCACCCGAAAGTGCGCGAAGCGTACCTCGGCGAAGCCCAAGTATAGGAGTGGCCGCGATGACACTTTCAGACACACCCGCCTACTTCTCGGTCCGTGACATCCATGCCTACTATGGCGAAAGCTATATCGTGCAGGGCGTCAGCTTTGAGATTAATGAGGGCGAAATTCTTGCTCTGCTGGGCCGAAACGGCGCCGGTAAAACCTCGACATTACGCGCCATTGCACGCACCGGCGATCCGCAGGTCACCCAGGGCGAAATCTGGCTAGATGGGGATCCGCTGCACGCGATGCCCAGTTTCGAAGCCTCTCGTGCCGGTCTGGGCCTTGTGCCTGAAGATCGTCGTATTATCCAAGGCTTGACTGTTGAGGAAAACATCAAACTGGCTCAAATTGCCCCGCCAATCGGCTGGTCTCTGGATCAAATCTATGAGCTTTTCCCAAGACTTGAAGAACGCCGCAAGCAAGAGGGTGTCACCCTGTCGGGCGGCGAACAGCAAATGCTGGCCATCGCCCGCGCCCTGGCCCGCCAGGTCAAAATCCTGCTGTTGGATGAACCCTATGAGGGGCTGGCCCCGGTGATTGTACAAGAAATTGCCAAAACACTGAGCCACATTCGCGAGCAGGGTATCACCACGGTGATTGTGGAGCAAAATGCCGTGGCAGCCTTGAAACTGGCTGATCGGGCCGTCATCTTGGATACTGGCACAGTTGTATATGACGGTTCTGCGCAAGATGTTTTGCACGACGAAAAATTACGCGCTGAATATTTGGCCATCTAATGGCCCCGGCATAGGGGGTCATCCCCTCTGCCCCCTTAGACGCTATATTACAGAGAGATTGCACCTATGGCTGATACTATTTACCCCCCCGCAGCTGCATTTGCGGCATCTGCCCATGCTGACAAAGCGACCTATGAGGCCATGTATGCCGACTCGATTGCGGATCCGGCCGCCTTCTGGGACGCGCAGGGCAAACGCATTGATTGGATGACCCCTTACACGCAGGTGAAAAATACCACCTTCGAACATTCGGGCGTCTCAATTAAGTGGTATGAAGATGGCGTTTTAAACGTAAGCGCCAATTGCATCGACCGCCACCTGGCCACGCGCGGCAATCAAACCGCCATTATCTGGGAGGGCGACAACCCGGAAGATTCGGCGCATATCACGTATTCGCAGCTGCACGCTGAGGTCTGCAAGCTGGCCAATGTCTATAAGTCACTCGGAGTGCGCAAGGGCGACCGTGTCGTGCTCTATATGCCGATGATACCAGAGGCCGCCTATGCGATGTTGGCCTGTAACCGGATTGGCGCCATACATTCCATCGTCTTTGGAGGGTTCTCACCCGAAGCTTTGGCGGCGCGCATCACCGCCTGTGAAGCCAAGTTGATCGTCACAGCCGATCAAGCCCCGCGCGGCGGCAAGGCCACCCCCCTCAAAGCCAATGTGGATAAGGCGCTGGAAATTTCCGGTGATGTTCCGACCTTGGTGGTTGAGCGCACCGGTGTGGATCTCCCAACCAAAGCTGGCCGTGATCACAGCTATTCGGCCGCCATGGCGCAGGCCTCAGCTGAGTGTGCGCCAGAACCGATGAATGCGGAAGATCCGCTGTTTATTCTCTACACCTCCGGCTCAACCGGTGCGCCAAAAGGCGTTGTGCATACGACTGGCGGATATCTCGTTTATGCCTCCATGACCCATGAGTACACTTTCGATTATAAGGACGGGGATGTCTTTTGGTGTACTGCGGATGTGGGCTGGGTCACCGGCCACAGCTATATCATCTATGGTCCCCTGGCCAATGGCGCGACAACCTTGATGTTTGAGGGCGTGCCCACCTATCCAGACGCAGGTCGCTTCTGGGCGGTATGCGAGAAACATAAGGTCAATCAATTCTACACCGCCCCAACGGCCATTCGCGCACTGATGGGGCAAGGCGAAGCATTTGTTGAAAAATACGACCTCTCTTCCATAAAAGTGCTCGGCACCGTCGGCGAGCCGATCAATCCAGAGGCTTGGAACTGGTACAATGACGTGGTTGGGAAAGGCAAAGCCCCCATCGTAGACACATGGTGGCAAACTGAAACAGGCGGGCATTTGATGACTCCGTTGCCGGGGGCCACCTCCACCAAACCAGGCTCTTGCACCCTGCCCTTCTTTGGCGTGCAGCCGGTCATTTTGGAGCCCACAACCGGCCAAGAGCTGCTGGACACTGAAACAGAGGGCGTGCTGTGCATCAAAGACAGCTGGCCGGGGCAAATGCGCACGGTTTGGGGCGATCATGATCGTTTCGTTTCCGCCTATTTCAGCGATTACAAAGGCTACTATTTCACAGGTGACGGCTGCCGCCGGGATGCGGATGGGTATTATTGGATCACAGGCCGCGTGGATGATGTGATCAATGTCTCGGGCCATAGAATGGGCACCGCAGAAGTGGAAAGTGCCTTGGTCGCGCATCCAAAGGTCGCAGAGGCCGCAGTTGTTGGGTATCCACATGAGATCAAAGGTCAGGGGATTTACTGCTATGTAACCCTGATGAGCGGCGAAGAGCCTTCGGACGAGCTGCGGGTCGAACTGCGCAATTGGGTCCGCAAGGAAATTGGCCCCATCGCCTCTCCTGATTTGCTGCAATGGGCCCCAGGCCTGCCAAAAACCCGGTCTGGCAAGATCATGCGCCGAATTCTGCGCAAAGTGGCCGAGGATGATTTTGCCACGCTGGGCGACACGTCCACCCTGGCCGATCCCTCTGTCGTTGATGATTTGATCGAAAACCGGATGAATCGCAGCTAAACTGAGAATATAAGACAAATTAAAGTAAAATCTTAACTCTTTGGCCGGCCAATATAACAATTGGCTGGCCTTTGAGCTTTCGGGAGCGGGTTTTCGCGGGTCTGAGATAAGGATCTTCTTCCACTTTGTCCCAAGTTCACATATATGGAAAGGCATCAGGCGCCCAACTGACGCGAAAAGGGATAAAATGACTAAAAAACCAAATGAGAATGATGTTGTATTTATTCAAGCTCTGGCAGAATTGCTGTCAGCGCAAGATTTGACAGAAATCGAAGTCAATCGCCTCTATGGTGAAGACAACAGACTCAATGTCCGTATTTCCAAGATGCAAAACGTCGTGCATATGGCTGCCGCCGCGCCCGCAGCCCCCCTTGTCGCAGCAGCGCCTGCCGCCGCCGCGCCAGCTGCCCCTGCCGAAGCGCCAGCCGCGATAGAAGATCCTGCCGCCCATCCGGGTGCGGTGACATCTCCCATGGTCGGTACAGTCTACCTTCAGGCAGAGCCAGGCAGCCCGCCTTTCATCACTGTCGGGGCCAAAGTCTCCGAAGGTGACACGATTTTGATCATCGAAGCGATGAAAACTATGAATCAAATCCCCGCACCCAAGGCCGGAACCGTGACACGCATTTTGGTTGAAGACAGCGCCGCAGTCGAATTTGGGTCTCCTTTGGTAATTATCGAATAATGTTCAAGAAAATCCTTGTCGCCAATCGGGGCGAAATTGCCCTTCGCGTAATCCGCGCCGCCCGTGAAATGGGAATTGGCAGCGTGGCTGTGCATTCCACAGCCGACAGCGATGCTATGCATGTGCGCATGGCCGATGAATCCGTGTGCATTGGCCCGGCCTCAAGCACAGACAGCTATTTAAGCATTCCTGCTATCATTGCAGCTGCCGAAATTACGGGGGCAGATGCCATTCACCCGGGCTATGGATTCCTGTCTGAAAACGCGACCTTCGTGCAAGCGCTGCAAGATCACGACATCAATTTTATTGGCCCAACCGCTGAACATATCCGCGTCATGGGCGATAAGATTAGTGCGAAAGACACGATGCGCGCCCTGGGTGTGCCCTGCGTGCCAGGCTCCGAGGGCGGCGTTCCAGATTTGGATGCAGCTTTGAAAATTGGTGAAGAATTTGGCTATCCCGTGATTATAAAAGCCACCGCCGGCGGCGGCGGACGAGGGATGAAAGTTGCCAATTCTGCTGAGGAAATGCCAACGGCCTTCAGCTCGGCCCGCTCAGAAGGCAAGGCGGCCTTTGGCAATGATGAAGTCTATATTGAAAAATACCTCACCACGCCGCGCCACATTGAAATTCAAGTGTTTGGCGATGGTAAAGGCCGCGCTGTGCATTTGGGCGAGCGCGATTGCTCTTTGCAACGCCGCCACCAGAAAGTGTTCGAAGAGGCTCCAGGCCCCGCGATCAGCGCAGAAGAGCGCGCCCGCATCGGAGAGGTCTGCGCCAATGCCGTAGCAAAGATCAATTATATCGGTGCCGGTACGATCGAATTTCTCTATGAAAAGGGTGAGTTTTATTTCATTGAAATGAACACCCGTCTGCAGGTGGAGCATCCGGTCACCGAGGCCATCTTTGGTGTCGATTTGGTCCGCGAACAAATTCGCGTTGCTGAAGGCCATGACCTATCCTTCACGCAAGAAGATCTCGTGATCAACGGCCATGCGATTGAAGTGCGGATTAACGCCGAAACTTTTCCAGGTTTCGCGCCGCGCCCCGGTAAGATTAATGCCTATCATGCCCCTGGTGGGCTTGGGGTGCGCATGGATTCCGCGCTGTATGACGGCTATTCGATCCCACCTCATTATGACAGTTTGATCGGCAAATTGATTGTCCACGCCCCCGACCGCAAAGCTGCTCTGGCTCGTTTAGAGCGCGCCTTGGGAGAGTTGATCATCGATGGGATTGAAACGACGGTTCCCCTGTTTCACGCCCTGCTGCAAGAACCGGCAGTGCATTCAGGCGACTACAATATCCATTGGCTTGAGCATTGGTTGGAGCAAAAGTTCGACGATAAATGAGCTCTGGTGCGGTTAGTCCGCAGTTAATGCTGCATGCCTACGCCCAAGGCATTTTTCCTATGGCCGAAAATGCTGAGGATCCCGAGCTGTTTTGGGTCGATCCCAAGCGGCGCGGCATCTTGCCACTGGACGGATTCCATATCTCGCGTTCCCTAAGGCGTTTCCTGCATAGCCACGATATTACAGCGACGCTGAACTGCGCTTTTGATCGTGTTTTGCACCATTGCGCGGACCGAGAGGAAACTTGGATCAATCCAACGCTCCACACCAATTACACCGCACTTAACGAAATGGGGTGCTGTCACAGCCTAGAAGTCTGGGACAATGGCGACCTGATCGGCGGGGTGTTTGGCATTGCAATCGGTGGAGTGTTTTGCGGAGAGAGCATGTTTTCCGGCCGAACCAATGGCTCGAAAGTGGCCTTGGCCTTTTTAACCACCCATTTGCACAATTGCGGCTTTGGTTTGTTTGACACGCAATTTATCACCGACCATCTCCAAACCTTAGGTGCGCTTGAAATCAGCCGGGCTCAGTACCGCAGCCGATTGGCAGAAGCTCTGGCCTTGCCCGCCGCCATCACCGACCAGCCTCTACCCAATGTTCACAACGTCTTGCAGCGTAGAACCCAAACATCATAGCGCGGATGCTCCAAGGCGTTCAGCGCCGGCGACGATGCCACCATCCAACCTTCAAACAGCGTCTCATCGCGCGGCCAGTCTTTGACTTGCACCAGCGCAAAAGCGTCTGGACTCACATCACCGAGCGGAGAACGACAGCTGTGCAGGTGAATTTCAAGCGGGCCAAGCTTTATCGGGGCCTCTTGTGACACAATGATATTTTGCAATACGCCTGTTGTTCGATCGAGCCAACGTAATTCCGCAGCACCGTTTTCCCGCGCCTGCTGGGCCATGCCCAAAGCTGGCATCAGGAAACACAGAATGGCCGCAAAGTGGCGCAACATTACTTATCGCCGCCAGAAGCAAATTTCATCAACAGGTTCAACAGGCTCACTGAGCCTTGCGTATCGACAATCATATCACCTGAGGCATAGTTGAACGGCGATCCGCCCGGCTGTAGCTCAACAAAATTGCCACCCAGCAAACCCTCTGAGGCAATTATGATGGCTGTGTCATCAGGCAATTCCACGCCCAGGTCCAAAGAAATTTGCATATCCGCACGGAAACTGTCCGGGTTCAAAGAAATCGCCGCCACTTTGCCCACATTCACACCGGCCAAGCGCACATCCGTGCCGACTGTCACGCCCTCGATAGATCTAAAGCTGGCGTTTAACACATATGATTCGTCAGCAGTTCCAAAGCCACCGCGCTGGAACCCGACCACAGCAAATCCTACTGCCAAGACCAAGACACAGGTTCCAGTGATGAATTCTGCCCAAGCACCGCGCATTAGATCACTCCGGAACCCATGCCTCGTAGTCAGACGTCGACTGCGGCGTGGCGTGGCGTAAAGAGCCTGCAGGGGCATGGGCCATTGCTGTACCCGTAAGGTTGGCTTTATGTGGTTTTTCCCATGTTTTATGGGCCAATGGGGCGTGAGTGGGCGGTTCATCCCATGTATGATGCAACCATCCATGCCAATCAGGGCTCACCCGAGAGGCCTCAGCTTCGCCGTTGAAAATCACCCAACGTTTAACCCGATCCTTGGTTTCATAAAAAACATTGCCCGCATCATCCTCGCCCACTTTCACGCCGCGGCGCCAAGTGAACAGCTGCGTGTTTAATGTTTGTCCATTCCACCAAGTGGCGGCACGTATTAGGGTTGAGACGATGCCCATAGGAACCTCCAAAACAAATTCGGAATAGCTATGCCCCAGATGTGGTCGAGGGTCCAGCACTAGTGGTGCTTGAAACGAAAAGCGGCGGAATTTCCAACGAAATCTTGCCATTTTTGCGATTATTTAGTCACTCATCCAGCGGTCGCGGGTTCGCGTTTTTTGTCCGCGTGAATCATCAATGGCGCAGCGTCGGATGTGACAGCCTCTTCATTCACGACCACTTCCTCAACACTGTCCATGCCCGGCAAGTCAAACATCGTATCGAGCAGAATATCTTCTAAAATAGAGCGCAGCCCCCGCGCACCGGTTTTGCGATCAATTGCCCGCTTGGCAATGGCCGCCAGCGCCTCCGGGGTGAAGGTTAAAGCCACATCTTCCAACTCGAACAACCGTTGATATTGTTTGATGAGTGCATTCTTCGGTTGTGTCAAAATGATCACCAAAGACTCTTCATCTAGGTCAGTCAGGGTCGCGATAACCGGCAGGCGGCCGACAAATTCGGGGATCAGACCGAATTTCAGCAGATCTTCTGGCTCCAACTCCCCAAACATTTCGCCCAAGCCGCGGCTGTCATTTTCTTTCACATCCGCGCCGAAGCCAATCGAGGTGCCCTTGCCGCGCGCGGCAATAATCTTTTCAAGCCCAGCAAAAGCCCCGCCGCAGATAAATAGGATATTGGTCGTGTCGACTTGCAAAAATTCCTGCTGCGGATGTTTCCGGCCACCCTGCGGCGGTACGCTGGCAACAGTGCCTTCCATGATTTTCAGCAAAGCCTGCTGAACCCCTTCGCCCGAAACATCGCGCGTGATGGAGGGATTGTCGGACTTGCGCGTAATTTTATCGACCTCGTCAATGTAGACGATACCGCGCTGCGCACGGTCGACATTGTATTCACTGGCCTGCAACAGTTTGAGGATAATATTTTCAACATCCTCACCCACATAACCAGCTTCCGTCAATGTGGTGGCATCGGCCATAGTGAACGGCACATCCAAGATCCGCGCCAAGGTTTGCGCCAGCAAAGTCTTGCCGCAACCGGTCGGCCCAATCAGCATGATATTGGATTTTGCCAATTCAATGTCGCCCGACTTCTCGGCAACATTGAGGCGCTTATAATGATTGTGCACCGCAACGGAGAGCACACGTTTGGCATGGCTCTGGCCAATGACGTAATCATCCAAAACCTGACAAATTTCCAACGGTGTCGGAACACCCTCAGAGGTTTTCAATCCGCTGGCTTTGGTTTCCTCACGGATAATATCCATACACAATTCAACACATTCATCGCAGATAAAGACGGTAGGGCCCGCAATCAATTTGCGCACCTCATGCTGACTTTTACCGCAAAAACTGCAATATAGGGTGTTTTTCCCGTCGCCGTTTGCTTTATCAGCCATATCTCACCTTCAATATTGTTGGGCGGTCTGTGTGAAGACGATCCCAATCGCAGTGTCTATAAATCACGATGAGCTTATGGCAGCAAAGATTGAGCCACAACCGCGATTTTGTGGTTAATCTTGCCTATTCGGCCTCTTTTTCACGGTTGGTGACGATTTTGTCAATCAAACCCCAGGCCTGCGCTTCCTCAGGAGACATGAAATTGTCCCGCTCCAAAGCCGCCTCAACCGTATCGTAGTCCTGTCCGGTGTGGGTGACATAAATCTCATTCAAACGGCGCTTCAGCTTTTGCGTAAATTCCGCATGAATCATGATGTCCGTCGCCTGACCTTGGTAACCACCGGAGGGTTGATGCACCATGATCGAGGAATTTGGCAATGAAAACCGCATGTCCTTGGCACCCGCAGTCAACAGCAATGAGCCCATAGACGCCGCTTGACCGACGCAGAGTGTGCTCACCTTTGGTTTGATATATTGCATGGTGTCATAGATCGATAGGCCTGCCGTCACAACGCCGCCAGGGGAGTTGATATACATGCTGATCTCTTTGGTGGGATTTTCCGCTTCCAAATGCAAAAGCTGAGCGATCACCAATGTGCTCATCCCGTCGTGGACCGGGCCATTCACAAAGATGATCCGTTCTTTGAGCAGGCGCGAAAAGATATCATAGGCCCGCTCGCCCCGACTTGTCTGTTCAACGACCATGGGGACGAGGTTCATATAAGTTTCGATTGGATCTTTCATGAGGTGCCCCCGCTAGTGTCTCTTCTGGCATAATGCCGCTTTGCTAATTGAGTCTTAGTATTGCGCCCGGGGTAGAACAAGGGGCACAGAAATTTTAGAGTCATTTTGAAGCAACTCTTAGGTGATTTTTGCAGCCACATCGAACATTCGGGCTGAAAACCCCCATTCATTGTCATACCAGCCAAATATGCGCAGCAAGTCTTGTCCCATCACCTGCACCTGCGGAGCGGCAACAACCAAACTTTCGCGGCATGCCCGGAGATCTGAAGAGACCAACGGGCGATCGGTGATACCCACGATATCAGGCCGGGCTTGCCGCAACAGCTCTATCAGCGTTTCTCGCTGTGCGGGATGCGTCACTTGACAGGTTAGATCAACAGCAGAGACGCTGGCGGTCGGCACGCGCACCGCGCAGCCCTTCACGCGCCCGGCCAACTCGGGCAGAATTTTATCAATCAACACGGCCGCAGAGGTGCTGGTCGGCACCATGGAGAGGGCGGCCGCGCGATTGCGCTCAAGCGCAGGCCCACGGGGCGCATCAACGGTGGGTTGGCTGCCTGTGTAACAATGAATCGTTGTCATGTGGCCGGCGCGCACCCCATAGGCCTCATGTAAAATTCGCAAAAGTGGGGCCAGAGCATTGGTGGTGCAAGACGCGTTTGAGACAATGCTTTGCCCGCGCAAAACATGGTCATTCGCGCCTAAAACCACAGTCACATCAGCGCAATCAGAAGGGCCAGATATCAAAACTCGCTGCGCACCTGCGCGCAAGCCCGCGGTGGCAAATTGCGAGGTCACAGCTTTGCCGGTACATTCAAACACGACATCAACATCTGACAGGTCAACCGACGCCAGATCTGGACTCTGGCTAAACCGTACCGCATGTCCGTCCACCAACAAACGATCCGGCCGGGTCTCAATACAGCCCGCCATCGGGCCATAGACACTGTCAAACTCCAAGAGGTAGGCGCAAGTTTCCAGGGGGGCGATGTCATTGATCGCCACCAGATCGAAACGGCCATCGGCCTGCCGCTCCACCCATTGCCGCGCCACAGCTCGGCCAATTCGGCCAAACCCATTAATGGCAAAGCTTATTGGACGGCCCATTGTCTCTTCCTTCCCCATCATTCGCCTCCAAAATCCAGAAAATGGATGCGCTGACGCCGAAACCATGCCAAATACCTCGGAAAGTCCAGTGCCAAATTGCACATAGTCCAAGTCCAAAGGAAGCCAAATGTATCCGCTTGAAGGTTTAAAAGTCGTTGAATTGGCCCGCGTCTTGGCCGGCCCTTGGATCGGGCAAACTCTGGCGGATTTAGGGGCT
>JAKMFM010000167.1 GCA_022425445.1 Planktomarina sp. | reverse complement strand
GCAGCGTCCTCTGCCGCCGGGAAGAAATCGATGTAGCGTTGCGCCGCGCTGCGGCTGTTTTCGTAGTCTTTATCTTTGTGAAAACTATAAGCCTGCATGATCAGACCGCGCTTGGCCCATTCAGAATAGGGGTAGAGCCGCTCAATTTCGCTAAAATACTTTGCAGCATCCTGTGGACGATTCTTCGCGAGCTTATCCTCAGCCAAATCGTAAATTTCTTTGGCAGAATAGGTATCAATATCGATTTTCGGTTCATTTTTTAGCGCGCTACATCCGGAAATCGCAACCGACATAAAACAAAGAAGAATCACATAGTGAAACCGCATGGTTACCCTCATCCTTAATTCACAAACAGAGTTAGCACAGAAATATTTGTGGCAAAACGAAAGAGTTCAATTTTTTATCTGCAAGCGTGCTGCTACGCATAAATATGCACGTCTTCTTGAACCAATCCCGCGCCTGGCAGACGCCCAGACATCTGCGCATCACAAGCCACCCTGCGAAACGCGCCAGGTTGATAAAAAAGCTTGCGCAATAGTTTGTTGGTGAGGGTGTGACCCGCGCGCCGCCCAACGTAGCGACCAATAATCGGGCCACCAGCAAGCGCAAGATCGCCCATGGCATCCAACATTTTATGGCGCACAGGTTCATCCGCGTGACGCATGCCCCCCGGGCTCAAAACATCGGCTCCTTCTATCACAACCGCATTCATCAATGTGCCGCCAAGGGCCAACCCTTTGGAGCGCATCACCTGTACGTCGGAATTTCGGCAAAATGTCCGGCTGTCGCAAAGCTCATGCACAAAGCTTCCATTGGCGAGATTGAGCGTTTTCGACTGCTGGCCAATCGCCTCATCCGGGAAGTCGATTGAGAAATCCATCTCAATTCCACTAAAGGGCACGAGAGCGGCGTAAGCGCCATTCTCTTCGACCTCAACCGTTTGCAAAATTTCCAGCACCTCTACCGGTGCCGATTGCTCGATAAGCCCAGCTTTGAGAAACCCCCGAACAAACTCCAGTGCAGAACCGTCCATGATCGGCACCTCAGGGCCATCCAGCTCAACAACAGCATTGTTAATCCCACAGCCGGCAATCGCTGCCATGACATGTTCAACAGTTGACACGCCCAAACCATCCGCATTGACCAAGCGGGTGCAGAGCGCTGTATGGACCGCAAATTGCCAGTTTGCTGAAATAAAGGGATCGGCATCAGAGATATCTGTCCGACGAAACCAAATGCCCGTCTGCGCCGCCGCAGGCCGCACGCGCAGCGACACGTCACGTCCGCAATGCAGGCCAACGCCCTTGAACATCACATCTGATTTAAGTGTTTTTTGCAAAGGGTCCTCAGAATTGGTTGGCAAAGAGCTACAGCATCGCTAGTTTGTGTGCCCTTTCGACGCAACTCACAGTTTGCAACCATTTGAAACATTCCCATAAAGCCATAAGCACCCAATCGAACTCTGCGGGTCAAATCCAAATAACATATTAAATATTCTCATGAAAAAGGCGCCATTTGGCGCCTTTTTGCAGTTTGCGGTGATTTGGAGATCAATTGGCTTGTCGGCGTAAAAACGCCGGTATCTCAATTCTTTCATCCGCTTCATTTTCAGTTTCATCGGTTTCAAAGCTCTGTTGATGCAGGGATGTTGCGGCGGAGCGCTGCTCTGAAGCGGCTGAGACGCCCTGCCCTGTCATGCGATTGATCAAAGAGTTTATACCAAATTTGCCTTTAGTCGGCGCGGCGGGCTCCTCCAAAGAAGGATGTGCAGCGGATAGCCGAGGATCTGTCGCCTCTGGAACACGCGCAACAGCCGCACGCAGCCGAGCCATAGCTTCGGGCGTCGGCGTTCCGGGAGGTGTTGGCGCAAAAGCCGCTGGTGCTTCAGTTTCAGGTTCAATAAATGGCTCTGGCTCTTCTACCTGTGGCTGATAGGCGGGTGCAGGAATATCATCCTGAGGAGCCACAGTCGCTGCAACGCTGTGTTCTTCTGCCTCAGTGTCAAAGGGGAACTCAAGCGCAACAGGCTGCTCTGTTGTCTGGTCACTTTCCGGTGCCGCAAAATCCGTATGTGCTGTCAAACCACGTGATGGCATTGCTGAGGCATGGTTGGATTGATCGGCATCGATGCCCGTCGCTACCACAGAAACCCGCATCACCCCTGCCAAAGTGGTATCCAAGGTGGAACCGACGATGATATTGGCCTCGGGATCGACCTCTTCGCGAATTCGGTTGGCGGCTTCGTCCAACTCGAACAGGGTCAAATCGGCGCCTCCAGTTATATTGATCAACACGCCTTTTGCGCCGCGCAGACTAATCTCATCCAGCAGAGGATTAGAAACCGCTTTATCTGCCGCTTCAACCGCACGGTTTTCTCCGCTGGCCTCGCCTGTTCCCATCATCGCTTTGCCCATTTCGTCCATAACAGCGCGCACATCGGCAAAATCGAGATTGATGAGGCCCGGGCGAACCATTAGGTCAGTTACGCCTTTGACGCCCTGATAGAGCACATCATCGGCCATGCTGAACGCGTCGGTGAAGGTGGTGCTTTCATTGGCCAGGCGGAACAGGTTTTGATTTGGAATAATAATCAGAGTGTCGACAACTTTTTGCAGGGCTTCAACACCTTCGTCAGCCTGACGCATGCGCTTGCTGCCTTCAAACTGGAAAGGTTTGGTCACCACGCCGACCGTCAAAACGCCCAGTTCGCGCGCCGCTTGCGCGATAATGGGTGCAGCCCCCGTCCCCGTGCCGCCGCCCATGCCAGCGGTGATAAAGCACATATGCGCACCGGCCAGTTGGTCTACAATTTGTTCGATGCTTTCTTCGGCCGCCGCGGCCCCGACGGTGGCTTTGGCGCCAGCGCCAAGACCCTCTGTAACTTTCAGGCCCATTTGAATTTTCACAGGCGCTTTCGATTGCTGCAGAGCTTGCGCATCGGTGTTTGCAACCACAAACTCGACGCCCTCAAGCTCTTTTTCAATCATATTGTCGACAGCATTACCGCCTGCACCGCCAACACCGAAGACCGTAATCCGGGGTTTCAAGTCATCCTGCTCGGGCATGGTTAAGTTTAGAGCCATAATTTTATCCACCTGCTTTGTCCGCTCTGCTCAGCGGCACACACCTTATTGTCAATTATGATAACGCCAGTTTTGACTCGCGTCACGAAAAAAGTCTCTATTTTTACAAAATATAGCATTAAAAACTCGATAATGCGCTAAATTTTGCTACGCGCCATACGGTCCTTTTACCAATTATCCCGAAACCAACGCAGGGCTCGACGCAAGGGACGCCCCACCATTTGCGGTTGTTTCACGTCAAAATCCCACCATTCGTCCTGCGGATGTGCCGCATTGAGCGCCAAGCCCACCACACCTGAGAAGGCCGGTCCAGTCGCCGCTTGTGGCAAGCCCTGCACCCGAACCGGGCGACCGAGGCGCACATGTTGGCCCAAAATACGCGCGGCCAAACCATCAAGCCCAGGGATTTGACTGGCCCCACCGGTCAAAACGATTTGTTTGCCAGGCAGATTATCAAAACCAGCGGAATCGAGCCGGTCACGCACATCTTCCAAAATTTCCTCAATCCTTGGGCGGATAATTCCGATCAATTCTGATCGGCTCACTTGACGACGATCATGTTCCCAATCGCCACTATTGCCGCCGGTTTCGATCATTTCCCGATCATC
>JAKMFM010000166.1 GCA_022425445.1 Planktomarina sp. | reverse complement strand
CTGGATACGGATTTTCCCGAGGAAGATAAATTTGACCACCTCGCCAGCCGCCCCAAGGCCAAGCGTGGCCCTACCGCGTTTTTAACGGTGCAGGAAGGCTGTGATAAATTTTGCGCCTTTTGTGTTGTGCCGTACACGCGCGGCGCCGAGGTCAGCCGTCCCGCAGAGCGCGTCATTGCAGAGGCCAAGGATTTGGTGGCGCGCGGCGTGCGAGAAATCACGCTTCTCGGTCAGAATGTGAATGCCTTTCACGGGCACGCGGGCGGTTTGGCCGGGTTAATTTGGCAATTGTCCGAGATAGACCAGCTGGAGCGTATTCGATTTACCACCAGCCATCCCAATGACATGGATGACGCGCTGATCGAGGCCCACGGCACCTGTGACAAGCTTATGCCCTATCTGCATTTGCCGGTGCAATCAGGCAGTAACCGTATCTTGAAAGCCATGAACCGCAAGCACACGCGGGAAAGCTATTTTTCTTTGGTCGACCGGATCCGTAGCGCCCGGCCTGACTTGCTTTTGTCGGGGGATTTCATTGTTGGCTTCCCCGGTGAAACGGACCAGGACTTTGAAGACACTTTGGATCTTGTGCGCCGTGTGGGGTATGGGCAGGCCTACTCCTTTAAATATTCGGCGCGTCCTGGAACGCCGGCGGCGGAACGTGCCGAAGTGCTGCCCGAAGTGGCCGCCGCGCGTCTGCAAGAGCTGCAAGCGCTTTTGACCGAACAGCAACGCGCGGCGCAGACGGCTATGGTCGGGCGCGAGGTGAAGGTTTTGTTTGAAAAGAAAGGCCGCCGCGATGGGCAGTTGATTGGCAAATCCGAATATCTCCACGCGGTCCATGCGGTTGCGCCTGATCACATGATTGGGCAAGTCATCCCCGTGCTCATCGTGAAGGACATGACCAATTCGCTCACCGGGCAGGTTGTGGACCCGGCCGCGCTTGGGCGCCCATGATCTGATGCTTTGCTTATTTTGTTCGCTCAGGGTCTTTCTCTTGGGCGAATCGCGCTATAGTCTGAGATAGACGGAAGACCATTTTAGGGGACATCCTTGGCAGACGACGCCGTAACAGCCACCGCTGTACAAAACGAATCCCGGATAGAATTTCCGAACAACCGTCTGTTGGCGGAGCTCTGTGGGGAATTTGATCGCAATCTCACTACTATAGAGACGCATTACGCCATTCAAATCGTGCGCCGGGGTAATCAATTGCTCTTGGTCGGCGATGCGGATGGGGCGGCACAGGCCTGTGCGATTTTGCAATCCCTTTATACCCGGCTTGAGCAGGGGCGGCCTGTGACACCGGCAGATGTGACCGCCGAACTCAGGATGAACATGGCTGGAGCTGACGCCGCAATCGCCGATCAACAGATGGAAATGTTCCGTGGTGGTGCTGTGGAGATTAAAACCCGTAAAAAGCTGGTGGAACCGCGCACGGAGGCGCAGAAGGCCTATGTCGAGGCCTTGTTTAAAAACGAGCTGTGTTTTGGCATCGGGCCAGCTGGCACAGGTAAGACCTATTTGGCCGTAGCCGTCGGCGTGTCGATGTTTATCACCGGCCGGGTGGATAAGATTATCCTGTCACGCCCCGCGGTGGAAGCGGGGGAGCGTTTGGGATTTTTACCGGGTGATATGAAGGAAAAAGTCGATCCTTATATGCAGCCGCTCTATGATGCGTTGAATGACTTTCTACCCGCCAAACAAATGGCGAAATTGATGGAAGATAAGGCGATAGAGATTGCGCCTTTGGCTTTCATGCGCGGCCGGACGCTCGCGAATGCTTTCGTGGTCTTGGATGAGGCGCAAAACGCGACTTCAATGCAGATGAAGATGTTCCTGACCCGTTTGGGAGAAGGAAGCCGCATGGTGATCACGGGCGACCGCACACAGATTGATTTGCCGCGCGGTGTCCAATCGGGACTGGCCGACGCCGAGCGCCTGTTGTCAAACATCCCGAAAATCAGCTTCAATTATTTCACCTCAAAAGACGTGGTGCGTCATCCCTTGGTGGCGGCAATTATTGAAGCCTATGATGCGGATGGCGCATGAGCCTGAGCTTTGAGTTTGTTTTGGAAGATACCCGCTGGCAGGCGCTAGATCTGGCTGCGATCGGCATTAGATTGGGCGCGGTCATATCGCAATATCTGTTGCTCCCAGCGCAAAGCAGCGCTGTTGTGATGGCCTGTGATGACGCGCAAATTTCCCAGCTCAACAAAGATTTTCGCGGCAAGCCCCAGCCGACGAATGTGCTGTCTTGGCCCTCTGAAGAGTTATCTACAAAGCCGCCTGGAGCGCAACCCAAACAGGCGATGGATCCTGAATTGGGTGATATTGCGATCGCCTATGAGACCTGTGTGCGGGAATCCCGCGAGGCGGGGCTTGCAATTGTCGATCACCTGACCCATCTTTTGTTGCATGGGACATTGCATCTTCTGGGTTATGATCACATAGACGATGCCGATGCTGATGTGATGGAGGGTCTTGAAATTAAAATGCTTGCAAGCCTTGGCATTTCCAACCCTTATATACTGAATGACGCAACCCAATGATTGGTGATATGCCACAAAGTGATGACACGGCCGGCGGCTCTGAGACCGCTGAAGACCCTTCGAGTAGACAGACACAGACGCTGGACTTTTGGGATCGTTTGAAATGGGCCTTCGTGGGTGGCCGTTTGCCCGAGATGAATGCCTCTGAATTTTCCCGGCCCGCGGGTGAAGAAATTATACCCGGCATCTGGAACCTGCGGCAATTGCGGGTGGAGGATGTGATGGTGCCCAAGGCGGATATTAAATCTGTGCCTGTGACCATCACCAAAGAGGACTTGGTGCATGTGTTTCGCAACACAGGTTTAACGCGTTTACCCGTTTACAATCGAACTTTGGATACGCCGCTTGGGTTTGTGCATTTGAAAGATTTGGCCCTCAAACACGGATTCAACGGCTCTGGCGGGCGTTTGGCGCTTAAATCTATGCTGCGGCCTTTGTTGTTTGTGCCGCCCTCTATGCCGATTGGCATATTGCTCACCAAGATGCAGGCGGACCGTATTCATATGGCCTTGGTGATTGATGAATACGGCGGCACGGATGGGCTGGTCACTATTGAAGACCTCATCGAACAGGTGATCGGCGAAATTGAGGATGAACATGATCCTGCAGAAGGTGATTTCTGGGTTGTCGAAAAGCCGGGCAGCTATCTGGCGCAGGCCAAGACACCTTTGGATGAGTTTCAGCAAGAGATTGGCAGAAACCTGTCTGAGGTCGACCAGGTGGATCCCGAGGAAGTCGACACGCTGGGCGGGTTGGTCTTTATGCTGTTGGGCCGCGTGCCCGCACGCGGCGAGGTCATTAAACATCCCGCTGGGGTGGAGTTTGAAATCGTAGACGCAGATCCGAGGCGGATCAAAAGGCTAAGAGCCCATGTCCGAGCCATCACGACCTCATAAGCTTTGGGCGCAAGCGCCGGCATGGGCACAATGGGTCTTGATTGTTGCGGCCGGCGGCTTTGCCGGCCTGGGGCAGGCCCCGGTAGATCAGCCGGCTCTGACGCTTGTTGGTTTGGCCTTTGGATTTTGGATCATCCGCCCCGAGACATCTCTGTCGCATTTCTGGCGCGGTTGGGGCCTAGGGTTCGGCTATTTTTTCGTCTCTTTGGCGTGGGTTGTTGAGCCATTCTTAGTAGAAGGCCGGGGCACCGCATGGCTTGCACCCTTTGCCCTGCTGGCCATGGCAGGTGGCTTGGCCCTATTTTGGGGCGGTGCCTTTGCGGTGATAGGCGGGCGCTTGGGGCTTTGGGCCTGTATTGCGTTATTGCTCGCTGAAATTGCCCGCTCCTACCTGTTTACTGGATTTCCTTGGGCTTTGCTTGGCTATGTGTGGATTGATACGCCCGCCTATCAAATGGCCGCGATTGTTGGGCCCCATGGGCTAAGTCTTTTGACCGTCGTTCTGGCGGCGCTTATCGCCTGGGGAGGGGCGATGCTTCGACTGGTCGTTTTGACCGCGACCTTCGCCTTGCCCTTCCTGCCCGCACCGGGACCGCACAATAGTCCGACCGGTGAGGGCAGACCTATTGCGCGTTTGATCCATCCCAATGTGGCCCAAGAAAATAAATGGAACCCGGATAAGATGGAGGCGATCTATCAAAGGCATTTATCCCTCACTCACGCTGGGCCTGCGGTCGATCTCATTATTTGGCCCGAAACATCGGTCTATCTGCCCATTGACTGGGCTCGGCGCGAGATTGCCGACGTGGCGCAAGGCGCGCATGTTGTGGTTGGCTATCAAAGTCGCAACCCGGCAGGCCAATATTTCAACACTCTGGGCGTTGTGGGGCCACAGGCCGAGTTGCAGCACGAATATCATAAGTCCCGTTTGGTGCCCTTTGGTGAATTTGTGCCATTTGGCCATTTGGCCGCACTCTTTGGGTATGATTTTCCGGAGTTCTCGGCTGGCAGTGGCCCGGCGCATATAGATATCGAGGGTATTGGGCGGATCCAGCCGTTGATCTGTTATGAAGGTATTTTTCCGCAATTTGTTGGGCGCGGGGAAGGGCGCCCCGATCTGCTGATCTTGATTACCAATGATGGCTGGTTCGGCGCGGGGCAGGGCCCGGCGCAGCATTTTGCCCAGGCGCGCGCGCGCGCCATTGAACTCGGCCTGCCCATGCTGCGTGTGGCCAATCGGGGCGTCACCGCAGTGATTGATCCTTGGGGACGGTCAAGAGAGCGTTTGGATCTTCATCAGCGCGGGGCGCTGGATGCGCCGATCCCCAAACCCCGTCCAGCTACTTTTTACGCGAAAAATCCTTGGCTTGGCGTGTTGGCTCTTACCGGACTCTTGGTTCTGGGGGGGGTAATCCGTGCGCAGGCGAAATTATCATTGACGCCTCGTGGCGGGACTTCTAGGAAGCCTTAGCTGCAACGGCTTCCTGGCGCAGCTTACATTTTATTGGAGCACTCCCCATGGCAAGATCAAATTATATTTTCACCTCAGAATCTGTTTCTGAAGGGCATCCTGATAAGCTTTGCGACCGAATTTCGGATGCTGTACTCGACGCTTTCTTGACCGAAGAACCAGAAGCGCGGGTCGCGGCTGAAACATTCGCCACCACAAACCGGATCGTGATTGGCGGCGAAGTTGGCCTGAGTGACAAAGAAAAACTGTCGCACCACATGGGGCAGATCGAACAAATCGCCCGCGATTGCATCAAAGACATCGGTTATGAGCAAGATAAGTTTCACTGGGAAACTGTTGAGGTAACCAATCTTTTGCATGAACAATCGGCCCATATTGCCCAAGGGGTGGATGCTGGAGCGGATAAGGATGAGGGGGCCGGTGACCAAGGGATTATGTTTGGCTATGCCACCACTGAGACCCCAGAGCTTATGCCTGCGCCTATCCAGTATTCTCATGCGATTTTACGGCGTTTGGCCGAAGCGCGCAAAGACGGCAGCGCGCCGGACCTTGGACCCGATGCCAAGTCACAATTGTCTTTGCGGTATGAAAACGGCAAGCCGGTTGAGATTATGTCGATTGTATTGTCGACGCAGCACCGGTCCGAAGATCAAGACAGCGCCTATATCCGCAGCATTGTAGAGCCCTATATCCGCGAGGTGGTGCCGGCCGAATGGATCACAGCGAAAACGGAATGGTGGGTCAATCCAACTGGTACTTTTGTGATCGGTGGCCCCGATGGCGATGCCGGTTTGACGGGCCGCAAGATTATTGTCGATACCTATGGTGGTGCAGCTCCACACGGCGGCGGCGCATTCTCGGGCAAGGATCCCACCAAAGTGGACCGTTCGGCGGCCTATGCGGCACGGTATTTGGCCAAGAATATTGTAGCGGCCGGCATGGCTGAGCGTTGTAGTCTGCAATTGTCCTATGCGATCGGCGTGTCCAAACCGTTGTCAATTTACGTGGATACCTACGGCACCGGGCGACTTCATGAAGAGGCGATCGAACGAGCGGTTGCGCAATCAATGGATCTTACGCCGCGCGGCATTCGCGAACATTT
>JAKMFM010000160.1 GCA_022425445.1 Planktomarina sp. | reverse complement strand
GATGATCTCATCACCTGGTTGATTTTCGGAATCATCATCGGAGGGCGATTGGGTTATGTGCTGTTTTACAACCCAAGCTATTACCTCGCCAATCCCGCCGCGGCTTTGCGCATTTTCGATGGCGGCATGTCGTTTCATGGTGGTTTTCTTGGCGTTGTTACAGCCAGTTTGCTGTTTTGCCGCAAGAACAAAATCCCACTGCTGCAAGCTTCAGATGTGATGGCGGCCTCTGCTCCGGCAGGCCTCCTCTTTGGCAGGCTGGCAAATTTCATCAATGCCGAGCTCTGGGGCAGAGAGACCACCCTACCATGGGGGGTAATCTTTCCAGGCATCGACGCACAAACATGTCTGGAGGCGGCGGCCGGATTTTGCGCTCGTCACCCCTCGCAGCTCTATGAGGCCTTGGGCGAAGGGCTGATCTTGGGCGCGGTTTTGCTTTATTTTCTGTTTCGCACAGAGGCCTTACGCCGCGGCGGCCTTTTGACCGGCATCTTCTTGACCGGATATGGGCTTACGCGGTTCATGGTCGAATGGGTGCGCCAGCCAGATGCGCAGTTTCAAACCATGGACAATCCAATCGGCTATGCTGTGCAACTGGGCCCTACTGGCCTGACCATGGGGCAAATTCTGACCCTGCCGATGCTACTGGCCGGGTTATGGTTGATCCAAAAGGAACGCGCCAAACAATGACCGCCTTGGCCGAGATATTGCACCAACGCATTGCGCAGCAGGGCCCGTTGAACCTTGCCGATTACATGGGCGAATGCCTTCTGCATCCCGAGCACGGGTATTACACGCAGCAAGAGGCCTTTGGCCGCAGTGGCGATTTCATCACGGCACCAGAGATCAGCCAGATGTTCGGCGAAATGATTGGGATCGCTCTTGGCGCTACATGGCAAGCACAGGGCGCATCCAAGGAGGCCATCATAGTGGAATTGGGCCCGGGACGCGGCACATTGATGTCAGATCTGCGCCGCATTGCGCCAGCTATTCCGGGCTTTGACAGCCTACCAATCCATATGATCGAGGCCTCGCCAAGATTGCGCCAGCTCCAGTCGGACGCTCTGCCCGGTGTGATCCATCACTCCGAAGTAAGCCAGCTGCCTCAAGCACCATTGTTTCTCATTGCCAATGAATTTTTTGATGCGCTTCCCATCCGGCAATTTCGCCGCAAATCGGCGGGCTGGGAGGAGATATTGCTGGGATGTGACGCCAATGGCCTGTGCTTTGGCAAGGCGGCGCCCCAACCCTATCCGTTTCTTGCCCATCGGCTCGAAGACACAGAGCCCGGCATGATCGTTGAATATTGCCCGGCGCTGCCGTCGATTGTGGCAGAGCTGTCCCAGCGCATGGCCGATCATGGCGGCGCAGCACTGATCATCGACTATGGCGATTGGCGCTCGCAGGGCGACACATTGCAGGCCGTCTGCCATCACCAACACGCCGATCCCTTGGCCGCGCCCGGAACTGCGGATCTCACTGCCCATCTGGACTTCGAGGCCCTTTATAACGCTGCCAGTGCTGCAGGGCTGCGCCCGACACGGTTGGCCACGCAAGGGGTATTTTTGGAGCGATTGGGCGTGACGCAGCGGGCGCAACTCTTAGCCAAATCCCTAAGCGGTGCGGCGCTTGAGTCCCATATCGCCGCCCATCGCCGCCTTACCCATCCGGACGAGATGGGCGGATTATTTAAGGTCATGGGACTTGTGCCAGAGGGTGCCGCCGTACCGCCGGGACTTGAGCCATGACGCTCGCGCCCCATACATCTGACCTATTGGCAGACGTGCCCCATGGGTTTTTCACCCGGATTGGCGGCAGCTCAACAGGCATCTATGGCGGGTTAAATTGTGGCAGGGGCTCCGATGACAGTCCCCAGGCGGTGCAGAACAATCGCTCAGCGGTTGCGGATTTTTTTGGCTGGCCATCCGCTCACCTGCAATCGGTTCATCAAATCCATTCGCCGCAGGTGCAGATCCTTACAGCGCCGTTGACAGATGCGCCCAAAGCCGATGCTATGGTGACCGCTACAGCGGGACTGATCTTGGGGGTACTCACAGCCGATTGCCAGCCAGTATTGTTCCACGACGCCAAGGCCGGCGTCATCGGCGCGGCCCATGCGGGCCACAGGGGCGCCAAATTGGGTGTGTTGCAAAATACCCTTGCGGCGATGGAAGATCTTGGCGCCCAGCGACAAGATATTTGTGCGGTCATCGGCCCGTGCATCAGTCAAAAGGCCTATGAAGTTGGGCCGGAATTTCTGGAAGATATTTGCCACGATGCGCCGGAAGCTCTGCGCTTTTTCGCGCAGGGGAAGGGAGATCGTTATCAGTTTGATCTGCCGAGCTACAGTTTAGAACAACTGCGCGCAGCTGGGATCAAACAAGCGGCCTGGACCGGTCATTGCACCTATAGCGCGCCAAATCAGTTTTACTCTTATCGCCGCTCACGGCATGACAACCAACCCGACTATGGCCGGCTGATCTCATGCATTTGCTTGTAGTGCCCAAGAGTAAACGCCCAGATTTGGAACGCAAAATGAGGCGCTATATTTAAGGTTGTTTGGATAGCCGCTCTTCGAGCACCTCAAACGGCACGCCGGGCTGATCTTTTGCGCCGCGGATGACAAGCGAGGTCTTAACCGAGGCCACATTCTCCGCTGAGGTTAGCTCTTCGGTCAAAAAGGACTGGAAGGTCGACAAATCTGGCGCAACGCATTTCAAGATGAAATCCACCTCGCCGTTGAGCATGTGGCACTCGCGCACCAGCGGCCAGCTCAGACAGCGCATCTCAAAAGCGGATAGGTCTGCCTCGGCTTGACTTTGCAGCCCAACCATTGCGAAAACCTGAACTTCAAATCCCAATTTGCGGGCGTCAATATCCGCATGATAGCCGCCGATATAACCGGTTTCCTCCAATGTGCGCACGCGGCGCAGACAGGGGGGCGCGGAAATTCCGACCCGCTTGGCCAGCTCAACATTCGTCATTCGCCCATCGGCTTGCAACTCTGCCAAAATCAAACGATCGATGTCATCCAAACGGTGCATAAACAAGGTATCCTTTCACAGCATTGGGAATTCATACCCAAATGGCGTGTTGAGCGCAATAATATTTCAACATTGCGCAATAATAATTCGCATAGCGACCTGTGGTCGCAAACTTCCCGGTTTGGGCTTTTGCCCGGCGCCTGGCCTGTATATATGCAGCAGCAACACTCACCGTTAGGAAATCCCATGTCCAACACGCGCCATACAAAAGTCTTGATCATCGGCTCCGGTCCTGCCGGCTATACGGCTGGGGTTTATGCCAGCAGAGCCATGTTGAACCCTATATTGGTTCAAGGTATCGAGCCTGGCGGACAACTCACCACAACGACCGAAGTCGAGAACTGGCCTGGGGACAGCGAAGTTCAGGGCCCTGACCTGATGATCCGCATGCAAGACCATGCCAAGGCCATGGGTACGGAAGTCATCGGCGACATCATCACCAACCTGGACGTCTCCGAGCGCCCCTTCAAAGCTCAGGGTGACAGCGGCACGCTTTACACCTGTGATGCGGTTATTTTGGCAACCGGCGCGCGGGCAAAATGGCTTGGCATAGATAGTGAAGAAAAATTCAAAGGTTTTGGTGTCTCCGCCTGTGCCACATGCGACGGGTTTTTCTATCGCGGGCAGGAGATCGTTGTGGTCGGCGGTGGCAATACCGCAGTGGAGGAGGCTTTATTTCTGACCAATTTCGCCTCAAAAGTCACATTGATTCACAGACGAGATGAGCTGCGCGCCGAGAAAATCTTAATCGACCGCCTCATAAAAAATGAAAAAATCGTGCCTATGTGGTTCCATGAGATTGATGAAGTCTATGGCACAGATATGCCGCTGGGTGTCGAAGGTGTGAAAGTCAAACACACGAAAACGGGCGAAATCACTGACGTGCCCTGCAAAGGGGTCTTTGTTGCCATCGGCCATGCGCCGGCCAATGAACTGGTCAAAGATGTGTTGGAAACCCATATGGGCGGATATGTCGTGACCCAACCCGACAGCACTGCAACGTCAATCGCTGGTGTGTTCGCCGCGGGCGATTTGACCGATCACAAATACCGCCAAGCCGTCACCAGCGCGGGAATGGGCTGTATGGCCGCGCTCGAAGCCGAACGGTTTTTAGCCGGCCAGGACTAACGCTTTGGTTTTGGGCGGCACGCGCGGCCCAAAACCATAAATCGCCTCAGCGGTTGCCCATGCACAATATTGCGCCTTGCAATTGATGCGAGACTAATTCATTGCCCTATCAATGAATTAAACATAAAAGCATGAACCAATTTATTGAATAACATATTCCTTTAAACTGCTAGCCAACGCACCCTTGAATATATTACCATCTCCTCAAACCAAGGCCGGCGATCCAAGTCGCAGGTACTGCACCTATCACCCCCGCAAGTGGTTTTGTCACCGACAATTGGCGAGGCTTTTGCG
>JAKMFM010000154.1 GCA_022425445.1 Planktomarina sp. | reverse complement strand
TCGCAACATCTTCGGCATATAAACATCCGTCTCGGTATAAAAAGTGATCCATCTTTTCGCCCCACGCTCCAAAACCTGCGCATATCACGCTCACAAAGACAGGCAACACCCCTGCCCCATAATTTTTTCGACCGGCGCTACCGGTTGTCGCGAGCGGGCGCGCTGCGCAGATAGAGGTAGAGCGGCAAACCGCAACTCACCCCAATGCCAAAGGTGGCAGCAATGGCGATCAAATGGAAAAATTTCCGGTTTCGAATGACCTCTGCCACAATCCACAGGCTCAAAGCAGTGGCGGCAATGGTCAGATCCCAAACCAAACCGCTGCTGGCCGCATTCACATGCCAAGCCTGCACCATATCACCCAAACTCCACCCCTTGGCGCGAAACCAAGTTATAAAATAATACATCGGGTGAATGGCGCCCCAAATGGCCAATCCCAGAAATAAAGGTCGCATATCTGTCTCTCCTATTGGACCACGTCCGGTGCTGCCTGCGCGCGTGTCGAACGTTCTGGTGCCCCATCGGCACCACAAGCACACAGGAGGGCAAATATAAACAGGCGCAGAGATCTCATGACAAAATTGCCTCCCAGCGCGCAATCTGACGGCGCACCTGTTCAGGCGCCGTGCCGCCATAGGACAGGCGCGAGGCCACCGAATTCTCAACGCCCAGCACGTCAAAGACACTGGACGAAATTTTTGAGTGTACAGATTGCATCTGCTCCAGCGTCAAATCCGGCAGATCGCAGCCTTGTTCTTCCGCCACAGCCACCAAACTGCCTGTCACGTGATGGGCTTCGCGAAACGGCATTCCCAGCGTGCGCACCAGCCAATCGGCCAAATCCGTGGCTGTTGAGAACCCCGACGCGGCAGCTGTTTTGAGACTATCTTGGTTCGCGGTCATATCCGCAACCATGCCATTCATCGCCGCCAGCGCCAGCATCAAATTATCAGCGGCATCAAAGACCTGCTCCTTATCTTCTTGCATGTCCTTGGAATAGGTCAGCGGCAGACCTTTCATCACCATCATCAAAGCAACATTGGCGCCAAAGATCCTACCGATCTTTGCCCGGATCAATTCAGCCGCATCAGGATTTTTCTTTTGCGGCATGATCGACGACCCTGTTGAAAACCGATCCGAGAGGGTGACAAAGCGAAATTGTGCAGAGGACCAAATCACCAGCTCTTCGGCAAAGCGGCTGAGGTGCATGGCGCAGATACTGGCGCAGCTGAGATACTCTAAGGCGAAATCACGGTCTGAGACCGCATCCAAAGAGTTGGCCGCTGGGCGGTCAAATCCCAACGCCGCCGCGGTCATCTCTCGATCAATCGGAAAAGAGGTGCCCGCAAGCGCCGCCGCACCGAGCGGGCTTTCATTCATACGGCGCCGGGCGTCTTCAAAACGCGATTTATCCCGAGCTAGCATCTCGACATAGGCCATCATATGATGACCCCAGGTGACAGGCTGAGCGGTTTGCAGATGCGTAAAGCCAGGCATGACCCAATCAGCCCCCGCCTTGGCTTGCTGCAAAAAGGCCTTCATCAGCGCCTCAATGCCTGCAATGGCCCCATCAGTTTGATCGCGCACCCAAAGGCGAAAATCTGTCGCCACTTGGTCATTGCGGCTGCGACCCGTATGCAATCTCCCCGCCGGCGCGCCAATCACCTCTTTGAGGCGCTGCTCCACATTCATGTGAATATCTTCCAAATCCACCCGAAACGGGAAGTTTCCAGCCTCAATTTCTGACAAAACCGTGAGGAGCCCTTCCCCAATGGCCTCACTGTCGCTATCTGAAATGATACCGGCTGCCCCCAACATGGCGGCGTGGGCGCGGCTGCCTTGGATATCTTGCACCGCCATCCGTTGGTCGAAGCCGATTGAGGCATTGATGGCCTCCATGATGGCATCTGGTCCAGCGGCGAAGCGTCCGCCCCACATTTGATTTTGGGATTTGGTCATGAGTGAACCCTTTGGGAGTGTGTTATGCGTTACTTTCTTGCTGTTGTTCTCTATACGGCCCTCGCCGCCACTGCAAATGCAGACATGGGCGATCTTGAAGCTCTGCGCGCGGGGGATATGCGAAAGTTGCAGATCCACAGCGCAGCGCGACCTGCGCCCGATACGGTTTTTCTGCACGCAGACGGGTCTGAGCTGCGCCTATCTGACTATCGAGGCAAAGTCGTGGTCCTGAATTTTTGGGCCACCTGGTGCGCGCCCTGCCGCAAAGAGATGCCAGAGCTTTCCGCCCTTCAAACGACCTTGAGCGGCGCTGATTTGACCGTTGTCACCGTCGCCACGGGCCCCAACCCACCGGCGAAAATCGCTGAATTCTTTGAACAGATCGGCGTTGGCAATCTGCCAGCGCATCGCGACCCTCGGCAAAGCCTCGCCCGCGCCATGAATATCTTGGGCCTGCCGGTTACGGCAATCTTGAATAGAGAGGGTGCGGAAATTGCGCGGCTATTGGGCGACGCCAATTGGCACAGCGAGAGTGCATTGGCGATTTTAAAAGCGGTTATCGCGCAAGAGCCGTGACCACATGGTGACGATGACAGTTCATCATGTGATTGTTAAACAGACCACACGCCTCCATCCACGCATAAACGATAGTCGGGCCACAAAACTTGAACCCGGCCGCCTTGAGATCTTTTGAGATCTTCTGGCTCAGCGGCGATTGCGTCGGGACCTGCGCCAATGTTTCATACCGACCAACAATCGGGCATCCGTCCACATAGGCCCACATCCGGTCAGAAAAGGACATCTCTTCGGCCAAACGCAAATAGGCCTGCGCATTGCCGATGGTCGCTTCAATCTTGCCGCGATGGCGCACGATCCTAGGATTTTGCAGCAACAGCTCCACCTCAGCTGCGCCCCAGCCCGCGATTTCATGCGGATCAAATCCAGCAAATGCAGTCCGGAAAGCTGCGCGTTTTTTAAGAATCGTGATCCAACTCAGCCCCGCTTGGAAGCCATCTAAAATCAATTTTTCCCACAGTGCTCGGCTGTCATATTCCGGCACGCCCCATTCTGTGTCATGATAATCTTGATAAATTTTATCTATTCCAACCCAAGTACAGCGGTCCATTTCACCTCCAATTTACCTCATATTAGGGCTCAGGCCCGATGCTGCCAAGGACTATGACCGCGACCTTTCACAAAGGCTAAGAGATCCAGATGGAGCAAAATTTCTCCGACCCATTGAGTGCAGCTGTGGCGAAACGGGATTCGAATGTCCTTGATACCGTCAGAGACGCGCTGAAATATGGGCGCACAGCCTTGGCATTCTAACCGGTCATTCAAGCCGGCGCCCCCCAAAATGTCGTATTTTATGAAGGTTTGATCCGGATTATTGATCCGGCGGGACGTCATATCCCAGCGCGCGATTTCATCACACAGGTTGAAAATAACGAGCTGGGACGACTTATTGACTGCGCCACATTGCAGCTGGGCTTGGCAACTTTGGCCAAGCAACCCGACGTTCGACTTTCCGTGAACATGTCAGCGCAATCGATTGGATATCCCAAATGGGTGCGCACGCTTGAAGAGGGTCTTCAAAGGTCACCGAATTTGGCAACAAATCTCATTTTAGAAATGACCGAGAACAGCGTCATGGCAGCGCCGGAAGTGGCGCGATATTTCATGAACGACATGCAAAAACTGGAGCTGTGTTTCGCTTTGGACAATTTCGGTGCCGGGCAAACATCACTGGTGCAGCTCCGAGATTTTTATTTTGACATAATCAAAATGGACGGGCAATTCACCAAAGACTTGGCGCGATCCGCTGACAATCAGGCATTGATCCAGGCCGTTATCGGTATCGCGGGGAGTTTTGAAATGTTTTGTATCGCCCAAAATGTTGAAACCGCTTCCGATGCAGATGTGTTAACCAAACTGGGTGTGGGCTGCCTGCAGGGCTACCATCTGGGCGTGCCAACCCTAACCCCGCCCTGGCGGCAATAAATGCCGTAGCGTTTGGCCATTAGCTCATATTGCCGCATTGCAGCAAATTTATTCGCTATTGCAGCAAAATCCACTGGCACGGCATTGTCAAAAGGTTAAAAAATTCATACACAAGCGCAGATATGAGGACCAGACTGCGCAAAGTGAACGATTCCTGTGCAGACGGTTGATCTCATCAATGAGGAGAAACTTTGTGACAAATATTGTAATCGTATCCGCCGCGCGAACTGCTGTTGGCAGCTTTGGGGGCGCCTTCGCCAATACACCCGCCGATGCGCTTGGCACATCCGTCTTGAAAGCTGTCGTGGCGCGCGCAGGCATCGATCCCTCAGAGGTCAGCGAAACCATCCTAGGCCAAGTTCTTACAGCCGGCCAAGGCCAAAACCCAGCGCGTCAAGCTCACATCAATGCCGGATTGCCAATCGAATCTGCCGCATGGAGCATCAACCAAGTTTGCGGATCTGGATTACGCGCCGTTGCTTTGGCTGCCCAGCACATCCAACTGGGTGATGCCGATGTCGTGGCCGCCGGTGGACAAGAGAATATGACCCTATCTCCCCATGTTGCACATCTGCGCAGCGGCACCAAAATGGGTGACGTGAAATACATCGACAGTATGATCCGGGATGGATTGTGGGATGCCTTTAACAATTACCACATGGGTCAAACTGCCGAAAACGTCGCTGCCCAATGGCAAATCAGCCGGAATGCACAAGATGAATTCGCCGTTGCCAGCCAGAACAAAGCGGAAGCGGCCCAGAAATCGGGTAAATTTGCCGACGAAATCACCCCTTTCACCGTGTCAACCCGCAAGGGCGATATCATTGTTGAGGCCGATGAATATATCCGTCACGGCGCCACCCTCGAGGCCATGCAAAAAATGCGGCCTGCCTTTCTGCGTGACGGCGGCACAGTTACCGCAGCCAACGCGTCGGGCCTCAACGATGGGGCTGCTGCCGTGTTGCTGATGACCGCAGAAGAGGCTGAAAAACGTGGCCTGGAGCCATTGGCCCGTATCGTCAGCTATGCTACAGCCGGGCTTGACCCAACAATCATGGGGGTCGGACCCATCTACGCCAGCCGCAAAGCTCTGGACAAAGCCGGTTGGTCTGTCAGCGATCTTGACTTGGTAGAAGCCAATGAAGCCTTCGCCGCGCAGGCCTGTGCGGTCAATAAAGACATGGGTTGGGATCCAGCTATTGTGAACGTCAACGGCGGCGCAATTGCAATCGGCCACCCAATCGGCGCGTCCGGTTGCCGGATCTTGAACACATTGCTGTTCGAAATGCAGCGGCGCCAAGCCAAACGCGGCCTGGCCACGCTCTGTATCGGTGGTGGCATGGGCGTCGCTATGTGCCTCGAACGGCC
>JAKMFM010000145.1 GCA_022425445.1 Planktomarina sp. | reverse complement strand
TGTCTATCGACATGATGATGCGCCGGTTGGCGATCTATAGCACCGCCCGGCAATCAGTCTCTGCCCTTCGGCCGGATACGCTGGCAAAATTGGATGCCTATGCTCTTGGAGTAAACGCGCGGCTCCTTGAAATAAATCGCGGTGCGCTTGGCCGCGGGGCACCTGAATTTTTCCTATTTTCCAATCAAATATCCCCGTGGACTGCGGCTGATAGCCTGGCGATCATCAAGCTCATGGGACTGCAGCTTTCAAGTCATCTGCAACAGGAGGTGCTGCGCGCGCGGGTGTCGCTGATACTTGATGATGACCGGATTAAGGATTTACTGCCAGATATGCCGGGCAACGGCCAAGCTGAGATCATCGACTTTACGCGCCTGTTCCAAAATACACCCCCCTATCGGGCCCCAGTGGACCAGCAGCGCTCTGCGCTCTCACCATTTAAATCCATAGCTCTGGCGGGGGCATCAAATGCTTGGGCCGCCTTGCCCGGTCGCAGCGCCACACGCGGCACGCTTTTGTCGAATGATCCACATCTCGAGCTCACCGCGCCCTCAATTTGGTATTTGGCGCGCCTCGAGCTCTCCACAGGCGGCGTGATTGGCGGCACGATTCCTGGTCTGCCGCTGGTCTTGGTCGGACGTTCGGAAAAGCTTGGCTGGGGGCTCACCAGTTCAAATCTCGATGATACGGATGTTTACATCGAACAACTTAACCCGCTGGAGCCGAGTGAATACAAAACACCAGAGGGCTACAAACCCTTTGCCAAAAAGCAAAGTATTGTTCGGATTAAAGACAAATCACCGGTCACCTTGGAGATGTTTTGGACCGAAAATGGCCCGGTTTTGCCCAGCAGCCACGCAAATCTAGGCTCAGTCACCCCGCTCGGTCATGTCACCTCTATCGCTTCAACGCTTCTTTCGAGCCAGGACACATCCATAGAGGCCGGCTTTGATCTCATGGCCGCGCACTCGGTACAAGAAGGATTGGAGGCCTCCCGCGGGTTTGTGGCCCCCAGTCAAATACTGACCTTGGCCGATAGCAAACAGATTGCGATGCGCACCATAGGCGCCCTGCCAAAACGCGATCCGCGCCACCAATCGAAAGGGCGGTTGCCAAGCGCTGGCTGGCGGGCGCAAAATCGTTGGCAGGGTGTATTTGATCCATCCGTAAATCCGGTTTTTCTAAACCCTGCCAGTGGAATTTTAGGGCATACCAACAACAAATACACCGATCGCAACTTCCCCGAACATATAAGCTATGAGTGGGGAGACAGTCAGCGGGTTCAGCGCATGCTTCGTCTGCTACAAACGCGCGAAGCCCACACCCGTGACAGCTTTATCGAAGCGCAGCTGGACAGCGTTTCGCCGGCCGCACGCACGCTTTTGCCGCTCATCGGTGGCGAACTTTGGTATCAGTCCGAAGCCGTGCCGCCCGAAAGCACAGCTGGAAGACGTCAAACGGCCTTGGATCTTTTGGCCAATTGGAATGGTGAGATGAATGAGCATCTGCCGGAGCCATTGATCTATGCCGCTTGGCTCCGGGCTTTGCAAAAGCGTCTCATTGTGGATGAGCTTGGAGCCTTGCATGCGGCCTTCACCCATATGGAGCCACTCTTCATTGAGCGGGTCTTCCGGGATGTATCGGGCGCTAGCATCTGGTGCGACGTGGTGCAATCGAGCAGCGTTGAAAGCTGCGCAGAGATGTCTCGCCTGGCTTTGGATGATGCTCTTGCCGAGCTGGTCGACACCTATGGCAGCGAGATCACAGCTCTTCGTTGGGGCGAGGCGCATCAAGCCACCCATGATCATCCGGTTTTGGGCGATATTCCAATCGTGAAATGGTTTGTAAACATTCGGCAATCAACATCGGGAGGAGACCATACCCTTCAACGCGGCAAGACTATTGGCACAGGGCCAAACCCCTATCTTAATGTCCACGCAGGCGCCTATCGTGGGGTCTATGATTTCGCTGATCCTGACAGTTCCGTTTTTATTATCTCAACTGGACAAAGCGGCCATCCGCTTTCGCGGCATTATGATAATCTTAGCAAATTGTGGCGTCGCGGCGAATATGTGCCGATGAGTTTGGACGAAACTTTGGCCCGAGCTGGTGCGACTGGCCTTACGACTCTGACACCAATTTTGGACCAAACTGATCGCTGAAGGCCCTCTTTTGCCGAGCGGTCCAAGAGATTGTCAGGCAAAAACCTTCTTGCGTTTGTTGCTCTTGGTTCACCAAGCCTTGCTCGAACAACCACGCCCGCGCACGACCTTGATCGAACTTGAGCATAAGCTCTGATTGGGTTTTGTCAGGGGTTAAGCGCTTTGATACAGCTTCCAAGAATTCAGGAACGCCTGCGCCAGTGAGCGCTGAGGTCAGATAGATATTATCAGAACGTTCAGCCGCGTTTTGCAAGGCGTCCAACGCATGGGAATCAAGACCATCGCTTTTGTTCCACATCTCAATGCGCGGCATATCACGATCCAGACCCAAAGTTTCCAAAATCGTGTTTACATCCTGCGCCTGTTCAGCAGTTTCGGGATGGGCAATGTCGCGCACATGCACCACCAATTGTGCGGCGGTCACCTCCTCCAAAGTTGCGCGGAAGGACGCCACCAATTCGGTTGGTAGATCGGAGATGAACCCCACCGTGTCCGATAAGATTACATTCATGCCGCTTGGCAATTTCACCGCGCGCATCGTCGGATCAAGCGTGGCGAAAAGCATGTCCTTGGCCAAGACCTTGGCCCCAGTCATATAGTTGAACAATGTGGATTTACCAGCATTGGTATAGCCCACCAGCGCCACGATCGGATAAGGCACCTTCGCCCGTGCAGATCGGTGCAACTCACGGGTTTTAACAACTTTATCGAGCTGCTTTTGCAACCGCACCAATTGGATATCAATGGCTCGTCTGTCTGACTCAATCTGCGTCTCGCCCGGCCCGCCCACGAAACCAAGCCCGCCCCTTTTGCGCTCCAAATGGGTCCCAGCCCGCCCCAAACGCGTCCGCGGATAGCTCAAGGCGGCCAATTCCACCTGTAGCACCCC
>JAKMFM010000126.1 GCA_022425445.1 Planktomarina sp. | reverse complement strand
TTATTCTTCGAGCGAGGGCGCGTTTTTGAAGATCTCATGTTTTGAAAAAGCCTATTTGGCGACGGACCGATTAAGTACTAACTGCAATGGGTCATGATTGGGTTTCATGTCGTACAAGCCAAGGCATTGTTTCGACGCCCTGTACAAACCATGTTTGCGCCAAATCAGCAAGCTTAAAATCGTTATTTGCTCAGATTAGTGCGTTTTTTCGCCCGCGCGCGGCAGGAGACAACCCGCGGTCGATAGTCTAAATCTTCCAAAATAGCGATGTCACGATAGCCCTCTTGGCGCAGTATCTGTGCCACGGCCCCCCCTTGATCACATCCAATTTCAAACAGCAACCGGCCCTCGTCTGCCAAAAAATCATGCAATTGATGCGCAAGTGTGGCGTAATGGCTTAACCCATCTTTATAATCCGTCAGGGCCGATTTTGGCTCGTGATGCACCTCGGGCGAGAGGCCCTTCCACTCGGCCGGATGGATATAGGGCGGGTTGGAGACAATCAAATCAAAACGCTCTGCGGCAATCTCCGCGCACCAATCAGATTGGCAAAATCGCACGCGATCGGTCAATTGCAACTGTTCAGCATTGCGGCGCGCCACCTCAAGCGCATTGGCAGATTGATCCACAGCCAATCCGCGCGCCGATGAATTTACAGCCAAGAGCGACAGAATGATGCAGCCCGACCCAGTCCCAAGGTCCAAAACATTGTGAAACGGGGCCGAAAGCGCGCGTGCCACCAGCTCTTCTGTTTCAGGCCTTGGATCCAACACATCCGGTGTCACGATGAAACGATGTTCATAAAAGTCGCGATAGCCTAAAATATGCGACATCGGCACACGTGCCACTCGCAACTTCAAAGCGTCTTCAAGCGCCGCAGATTGTTCCGCATTCAGCGTTTGTTCCAGCCGCAAGGACACTTGCAGCATGTCAATGTCCAAAACAAAAGCCAACAAAATCCGCGCCTCGCGCCGAAAATTCTCCACACCCGCGGCCGAAAGCCCTTGCCCAGCATGGGTTAAGGCCGCCTGAAGCGTTTGGCTCATCCGTTTATTTCCGCCAGTAATGCGGCTTGCGCCTCTGAGGTCAAAGAGTCGATGATCTCGTCCAAATCCCCCTGTAAAATTTGCTCCAGCCGGTACAGCGTAAGGCCAATGCGATGATCGGTCATACGGCCCTGAGGGTAGTTATAAGTGCGGATCCGTTCGGAGCGGTCGCCCGACCCCACTTGTGACTTGCGGTGGGCAGATCGCTCCCCGTCCACCCGCGCGCGCTCAAGATCATACAGCCGGGTTTTGAGCACCTGCATGGCAATCTCACGGTTGCGGTGCTGCGATTTTTCCGCGCTGACCACAATCAGACCCGTGGGCAAATGGGTGATGCGCACCGCAGAATCGGTGGTGTTCACATGCTGTCCCCCGGCCCCGCTGGCGCGCATCGTATCAATGCGAATGTCGTTTGGATCGATGTGAATATCCACATCCTCTGCCTCGGGCAACACAGCGACAGTGGCCGCTGAGGTGTGAATGCGTCCGCCGCTTTCTGTGCTGGGCACGCGCTGGACCCGATGCACACCGCTTTCATACTTCAGCTTGGCAAAAACCCCCTCGCCTTTGATATGGGCGACAAACTCTTTTACTCCGCCAAGCTCGGTGGCTTGATTTTCAATAACATCAAAGAGCCAGCCTTGAGCCTCGACATAGCGCTGATACATGCGGATCAAATCAGCGGCAAAAAGCGCGGCCTCATCGCCGCCTGTGCCCGGGCGAATTTCCAAAATAGCCGGGCGCGCGTCCGCGTCATCTTTGGGTAAAAGCGTCAGCTGTAGGTCATGCTCGGCTTTGGGCAATGCGGCACGCAGGGCGGGCAGCTCTTCGGCGGCCAGCTCGCGCATATCTGGATCATCCATCATGCTTTCCGCATCAGAAATGTCACGAAGCAAGGTTTGATAGGCCCGCACTTCTTCAACCACAGGACGTAAATCAGAATATTCTTTAGCCAATTTGGCAATATCGCCAAGGCCTTCCGACATTTGAGCTTCGATAAACTCAAACCTTTGGATAATCTGCTGTAATGTATCTTCTGCTATCATGCCTTCAGCTCGCCTATGTCGCCTGCGGGGTCAAGAGGGGGCAGGGCTTTGGGCGCGATTTTAATCGGCAATCCAAGCCTTAATCCGCTTTTTATTGCTGCCCCAGTCAGACCCACCGATCGTTGAGTAGCCCCTCAGATGCGTGCCGCTCTCATCGCGCCACAGCTCGACAATGTCTTTAAAACCCCAGACACGTGATCTCAGGACCACTTTGAGCCGGGGCTCGTGCATGAAAACCGCATGGCGCGGAGTGGCCAAAATGCGGTCTTGGATCTGCGTCAAGGACAGATCGTCCCGGCGAATATAAAAGCCACTGAGATGGGTTTGCACGGTTTGGCCCGCTGCCATGGGCGCGCCCGGCCAGTCCGAAGCCACCATCGGCCAGAAGCGCGCCGCCAATTGCAAGCCCGCAAAACCTGCCAGCGCCAAAACAAAAATTTTAATCAAAGGCTAGTCCCTCAACGATACGCAACACCGGGCAGGATGCTCAAGATCTCAAACATCAAATTCGCGGCCGTCAGGGCCGTATTGCCCGAGGTGTCATACATAGGGCTGACTTCAACCATATCAAACCCTACGATATTCAATCCGCGCAGGGCGCGGATCAGCTCCATCGCCTGAGGAGTGGTCAGCCCGCCAATCTCTGGCGTGCCGGTGCCCGGGGCATAGGCCGGATCAAGACTGTCGATATCATAGGTCAAATAACAGGGATGATCCCCAATGGCTTGGCTAATTTCCTGGCCCAAGGGGGTCAGCGACTTATGCCAAATCTCGGGTGCGGTGATCATATTAAAGCCCCAACCCGCGGCCTCGGAAAAATCTTCCGCAGTGTACCCTGTGCCGCGCAGGCCGATTTGATACACAAGATCGGGAACGAGCAGCCTTTCCTCATAGGCGCGGCGGAACACCGTCCCATGGGTTTCACGCTCACCAAACATCTCATCGTTCACATCCGCATGCGCATCGATATGCACCAAAGCCACCGGCCCGTGCTTTTTCGCAATCGAGCGCAGGATTGGCAGGGTCAAAGAATGATCCCCGCCAAGCGTGGCCGGTACCACCGGGTAGTCATGCAGACCGTCATAGGCAGATTCAATAATTTTTAAACTTTCCGCCAGGCTGAACGTGTTGATTGCCACGTCTCCCATATCGGCCATTTGCAGGCTGTCAAAAGGCGCAGCGCCAGTTTGCACATTATACGGGCGGATCATCGCGCTTTCTTGACGAATTTGCTTGGGTCCAAACCGCGTACCAGAGCGCCAAGAGGTGCCAATGTCCATGGGAATACCCATGAAAACCACATCCAACCCCTCAGGGCTTTGCACCTCTGGCAGGCGCATAAAGGTTTGCGGCCCAGAAAAACGGGCCAGATCATTGCCAGAAATTGGTTGGTTGGGCATTGGGTATCCTTTGTTTTGCGCCAGTTTGCGAGGGATATGGGGCTGTGGCAATCAAAATCTTACGCCAGAATTTTGTGCCGAGAGTTAGCCCCGCAGCGCCCGCAGGTTCCAGCAGTATAAGCACATGAGTTCCATGCCCACATGCGCCCCAGCAATCGCAGTGGCGCCTGTGGTATCAAAGGGTGGTGAAACCTCAACCACATCACCGCCAACCATATTAATGCCCCGCAAACCCCGCAAAATTGCGGCGGCCTGAGCCGATGACAGCCCGCCCCAAACAGGTGTGCCCGTGCCTGGGGCAAAGGCAGGGTCGAGGCTATCGATATCAAAGGTGAGGTAGGTGGGGTGATCCCCCACGATCGTCTTGATCTGATCCACCGTGGCCTGCCAGCCCTGCTCATGCACTGTGGGCGCATCTATGACACGCACACCAGCGTCATAATCATTTTGGGTGCGAATGCCGACCTGAACGGAGCGTTTGACATCTACGATCCCTTCCTTGACGGCCTTATAAAACATGGTCCCATGATCCACACGGTCCGGGTCATCATCGGGCCAAGTATCGGAATGGGCGTCAAATTGAATCAAACCCATAGGCCCATATTTTTCCGCATAGGCTCGCAGAATAGGAAAGGTGATGTAATGATCGCCGCCCAGGGTCAAACTGCCGGGGCCCTGTGCGAGAATACCAGAGATATGCGCCTGCAAAGCTGCGGGAAAGGCAGGGATATTGGCATAATCAAAGGCCAAATCCCCATAATCACAAATGTTAAAATCCGCCAACGGGTTTATATCCCACCCATAGGGTGGGTCACAGGGCTGCAAGGTGCTCGCTTCGCGGATTGCGCGCGGGCCTAGCCTTGTTCCCGGACGGTTGGTCACCGCCTGATCAAACGGTACACCTGTGACAGCAAGATCCACGCCGGTCAGATCTTTTGAATAGCGACGCCGCATGAAAGATAAAGCGCCACTAAACGCATTTTCAAAGGACATGCCTTTGTAGCCCTCGCGCACGATGGCATTATCTACGTCATTTGCTGCATCTTTCAAGGCCATTTACTGCTCCAAAGGTTGCGCACGCTCCACCAAGCGCGCAAAGAATGAGGCGCCAACCGGCGATACCTCATCATTAAAATCAAAGGCCGGGTTGTGCCAAGCGGCCCCCGCGCCCTGCCCTAAAAACAAATAGCACCCCGGCCGTTTCTCCAAAAGGTAGGAAAAATCCTCTGCCCCCATCTCACGGGTCCGATCGGTCTCCAGTAGAGCCGTCCCGCAAATCTCTTCGGCCACTTGACTGGCAAAGGCAGATTGTTCGGGCGCATTGATCGTCGCAGGATAGCCGCGGGTGTAGGTACAGGTCACATCAACCGCAAACGCAGCCGCATGCCCGGCACAAATTTCACGCATCCGCCGCTCCACCATATCCTGTACCGGAGCGGCAAAACTGCGCACCGTGCCGCCGACGAAGGCGCTGTCATTGATCACATTGTCGATGGTGCCGGCGTGAATTTGCGTCACACTGACCACCAAGTCCTCCACCGCGTTATGATTGCGGCTGACGATGGTTTGAAAGGCCTGGGTGATCGACACAGCAGCCGGGATGGCATCAACGGCCAAATGCGGCATGGCCCCATGTCCGCCCTGCCCCGTGATATACACTTCAAATGTATCCACCGCAGCCATAATCGGACCTGGCGTTGTGCTCAATTGTCCCGCTGGCGCGCCTGGCTCGCAATGGAGCGCATAAACAGTTTCGATGGCGAAACGCTCTATAATTCCCTCTTGCACCATAACCTCACCGCCGCCGCCATTTTCCTCGGCAGGCTGAAAAATTAAGGCGACAGTGCCCGCAAAATTTCGCGTTTCCGCCAAGTAGCGCGCCGCGCCAAGCAACATTGTGGTATGGCCATCATGACCACAGGCATGCATCTTCCCAGGAATTTGACTGGCGTAGGCGGCCCCGGTGGCTTCTTCAATTGGCAGCGCGTCCATATCGGCGCGCAGGCCAATCACCGGGCCGGGCGCACGCCCATGTATCAAAGCCACCAAGCCTGATTGTGCAATACCACTATGGATTTCGTTGATGCCAAAGTCTCGCAAACGCTCCTCCACGAAAGCCGCGGTCTCATGGCAGTCAAACCCGAGCTCTGGATTTTGATGCAAATGGCGGCGCCAGGCTTTCATATCCTCGGCAAATTCGGCGATACGGTTGACGATTGGCATGGGCTGGCTCCTTATGAGCTCAGAAAAGCGGAATTGATGGAGCAACGCAATGAAGAATGACGATCTGCGACATGCAAAAGATGGGGGCATTGAACGGTTGCTTTATATCATGCGACGCCTGCGCGACCCTGAAACAGGCTGCCCTTGGGACATTGAGCAAGATTTCAACTCCATTGCCCCCTATACGATCGAAGAAGCCTATGAGGTGGCCGATGCCATTGCACGGGGCGATATGGCCGATTTGAAAGGAGAACTGGGCGATTTACTGCTGCAAACGGTCTATCACACTGCAATCGGAGAGGAGCAAGGGCTTTTCACCTTTCAAAGCGTTGCGGATGCGATCAGCGACAAAATGGTGGCCCGACATCCGCATGTTTTTGGCACTCAATCGCGGGATAAATCCGCGGCACAGCAAACCATTGACTGGGAAACCATTAAGGCTGCGGAACGCGCGCAGGCCGATCAAACCCGCGCTTTAGACGGTGTCGCCCTTGGTTTGCCGGCGTTAACACGGGCGGTCAAATTACAAAAGCGCGCGGCGCGGGTGGGCTTTGACTGGCCAGATGTCGAGCAAGTGCTGGACAAGCTGCGTGAGGAAATAGCTGAGTTGAAAGAGGCAAAAAGCGCCACGCATCGTCATGAAGAATTCGGTGATTTGCTGTTCGTAATGGCCAATCTGGCCCGGCATTTGGGCATTGACCCCGAGCAGTCGCTACGAGACGCCAATAAAAAATTTACACTCCGTTTCAATTCGGTTGAAGACAAACTTCAACAAGATGGGCGAGCCCCCTCGCAGTCAACCCTCGCCGAAATGGATGCGCTGTGGGATGCAGTCAAGCGGGAAGAAAAAATATCCGAGTAAAACAATCAGGTATTGATCTGACAAAAATACTCGAGTATAATTCCCCAGCAACCTTGGAGACACTCATGTTCTATTTTCGCACCGCAGCCCTTACAGTTTGCGCCTTTGCCCTGGCCAGTCCTATGGCCGCGCAGGAGGTCAACGTCTATTCCTACCGTGAACCTGCATTGATCCAACCTTTGATGGATGGGTTCACCGAACAGACCGGCATTGCAGTCAATGTCGCATTTCTCAACAAAGGTATGATTGAGCGTTTGCGGGCCGAGGGCAAACGCTCGCCGGCGGACTTGGTGTTCACCACGGATATCTCACGGCTTCACAATGTAGTCTCTGCCGGACTGACACAACCGGTTCAAGACGCCAGCCTCGCGCAAAACATCCCGGCGGCTTATCGCGACCCAAATAATCATTGGTTTGGCCTGACCACCCGCGCTCGGATCATTTATGCTTCCAAAACGCGGGTCAAAAACGGTGACGTCACAAGCTACGAAGATCTCGCGGATCCCAAATGGCGGGGGCGTATTTGCACCCGCTCCGGCATGCATTCTTATATGCTCGCCCTGACCGCTGCCTATTTGCATCACCATGGCGAAGCAGACACATTGAATTGGCTCAAAGCGGTGAAAGCCAATCTGGCACGCAAACCGCAAGGCAACGACCGGGCGCAAGTCAAAGCGATTTGGGCGGGAGAATGTGATATTGCCCTTGGTAATACTTACTATATGGGACAAATGCTTGCCGATCCCGAACAGCAAGACTGGGCCAACAGCGTCTCCATTGAATTTCCTGTGTTTGAGGGAGCCGGCACACATGTGAATGTGTCCGGCATGGCGATGACCAAATCTGCACCCAATCAGGCCGAGGCCACGGCCCTAATGGCCTATCTTGCCTCCCCTACTGCACAAGAGATTTATGCATCTGACAACTATGAATACCCCATTGCCCCCGGCACCAAAGCAGATCCTTTGGTCCAGAGCTGGGGCAGCTTCAAGGCCGACACTGTTAACCTCAGCACCATTGCCAAACTTCGCTCAGAGGCGCTGCGCCTCACCGAATTGGCTGATTTTGACGGCTGACCAAGAAAAAGGCGCGGGCATATGCACCGCGCCTTTCTCTTTTAATTTATGGTCAGAGGGCTGATACCGCCCCGGGTTTAATCCACCGCAATCACACGCTGCATCACATCGGGCTGACCGGCGATGGCCCCCGATTGCGGATGCCCACGCTTCAACGCATCAACCACATCCATCCCCGAGGTGACCCGCCCCACAACCGTATATTGCCCGTTCAGGAAATAGCCCGGCGCGAACATGATGAAAAACTGGCTATTAGCGCTATTGGGGCTCTGTGAGCGGGCCATGCCCACCACGCCGCGGTCAAAGGGCACTTCGGAAAATTCGGCTGGGATATTGCCCAAGTCTGAACCGCCCATACCTGCACGCGACATGTCCTGTGGATTTTTACCAAAGCGGACATCACCGGTCTGTGCCATAAAGCCCTCAATCACGCGGTGAAACACCACCCCATCATAAGCGCCCTGCTCTGCCAGTGCCAAAATTTGGGCGGAATGCAACGGGGCTACATCCTCGAGCAAATCAATTTGCACCGTGCCGCTCACAGACTCGCCAATAACCTCAATCTCAAGACCGCCAGAAAACGCGGGCCCGGCAATACAGGCAAGAAGGGCAGCAAGTTTACGCATCCGCGGCCACCTTCATCGAAATCATACGATCCGGATTCGGCGCAGGCTCACCGCGGGTGATGGCATCCACATGCTCCATTCCAGAG
>JAKMFM010000100.1 GCA_022425445.1 Planktomarina sp. | reverse complement strand
GCCCATTCACTTTTACTGAAACGGCTCCCGGATTTGTGAAATATGATCTGAGCATCGTCATGTATCAAATCGATGTATCCTTCGACATTTCGATCATCCATAACCTGTTGTAGTTTATCATATAAAGTCATCTTCACTCTCCCCAAACACCAGCAAACTCATAGACAACGGCTCGGGTTCCCCCGACGCACCAAGCGTCATGATGAGGCGAGATCGCGTATGCATCTCCAGCGGAATAAGTCGCCTCAGATCCATCATCGCAAACGCAATGTATGGAGCCTTCCACGATGATGCCGGTGTGTGTTGCCTGACAGCTTGGCATTCCTACAATAGGTTGGATGTCGCGCGACCATTTCCATTCTGGCTCTAAGGTCAGCTTCATTACACGCCCCCCAAAACACTGACCGACTCAACACGGGCGTTTGGCATCTCTTTAACTTCATCTGCTTGAGACGGAAAATTTTTCACTTCGATTGGCATAACAGATCCCCCTTAAAACTTAATATATCTGTTAAACATGTGTTTATGGTATACAAAACCTGCTCAACATGCCTCATCCCGTAAAGGAATCCGCACTCATAACGGTGATCGCTGTAGTTTCTAACAACGCTCCAGCCGCCGCACGTTTGGCTTTTAATTCCTCATGCCCGCCGAAGGCTTTCATGGCCTCAACCGAGTCGAAATCGATGATCACAGTCAATTTACTGTCGTCGTCTTTTTCCGTTCCAGCAAATATTAAGCGCGCTCCAAGAGCGTTTAGCACGGCCTGGTTTTCGTGATACATTTCCTTCCACGGTCCAAGCCCGCGCGCGAGATCTTGTGTAAGTTTTACCATCATTGTCCGACTCCGTTTGATAAGTTGATCGGCGTTTATCCGAAAACACCAAACCTGCACTTCAGTTATAAAATTACGATACACTCGAAAGCGACGATTTAACTATTTCAAATATTAAAGTGGTTTTCGCACATGGAAGCGTTCTACTTTAAAAAACAATTGACCTATCAGGGCCAACAATCCAATGTCATTATGATAGTAGTGTAAATAGTGAGATGGTTACATGTTAGATTTGAAAAATGGCAACGATGAAAAATTTGTCGAAGAAAATATGTGCCCAATCGGGCTGGCGTCTCATCTGCTCGGCGACAAATGGATTGCGATTATCATTCGCGATATAGCATTGTTCAACCGGCGCACATTTAACGACATCCTCAATAACAATAGAGAAAATATTTCTTCCGGCTCCCTATCTGCTCGATTGAAATTGATGCGTGATCTCAATTTACTAGATATCGGTACGTCTGAGCAGCATGCGCAAAAAAAGCCCTATTATCTTACGGAAGCTGGGATCTCATTTGTCCCGATATTGTTTAAGCTGGCCGCCTGGACCGCAGAATTCCGCACGCCCGCTCCAGATATTGTCGAACTGACAAAGCCCTATCTTGACGAAGACGCTGACCGCATGAAATGGCTGTTAGAGCGTCTGCGCGCCTTTAATGTTCACAAATGTGAAGAGCCCGAACCGCTTTGGTGGGCATAATCTCGCCGCAAAGAACGTTGTCCTCGCAAAACGCGAGCAGCGGCGCGATGGGCCAATGACGCACTGAATATCGGCGGCCGTCGTGACACGGGATATGCGACACCGACCACAAATTTAACGGAAGTATTCAGTGTGGTGGTACCCGCGGCCGGACTCGAACCGGCACGGCCGTTAAGCCTGAGGATTTTAAGTCCTCTATGTCTACCATTCCATCACGCGGGCACATCGGCGAACATAGGCAAAATGCTGGGCGTGTAAAGGCAGATTATCGATAAATCCGTGCTCAAATTCGGATCAAATCCCGATCTGCGAAAAACGGGTTCAACGAGAGCTCTTTTCGAAATTCAATTGCTGCCAGCTCTGACTTTACGAGGGCCATACGGGTCAGCAACTTGCCCGGCAGCGCCCCAAGGTGGCGCGGTTGGTTGGTCAGGGCTTGGTCAAAATCTGGCAAGGCGCCCGTTGTTAGTTGCCTTTGCGGATGACCTTACAAAACGGCGCAAAGACTTGATCATTTGCAGAAATCAAAGTGCCGTCTTGCAATGCATCACCGCCCGGCTGAATGGTCTCGCAAAATCCGCCCGCCTCTTTCACAATGATCAATCCAGCAGCGACATCCCAAAGTTTCAAACGGCGGCCCCAAAAGCCATCCACACGGCCAGCGGCCACATAGGCCATGTCGAGTGCGGCAGCACCAAGATTGCGCACACCAGATGAAACCGGCAAAAGTTGCGCCAGATCGGTCAAGGCTTGCGGCAAGTCCGAGCGTCCCGCAGCGGGCAAGCCTGTGGCAAAGACGCAATCGGACAGGCTACGACGTCCGGACACCCGCATACGCGTTTCATTCATCCACGCGCCTTGGCCTTTTTCTGCGAAAAAACATTCATCTTGTGCGGCATCGTAAATCACACCGGCAACAATCTCACCCTTATGCTCCAAAGCAATCGTGACCGCATAATGCGGCATGCCGTGTTGGAAGTTCGTCACACCTACCATAGCATCCACGATCCAGCGACGGGTCGGATCTTTGCCTTCGATCGGAGCGCTTTCAGCCGCCAAGTACCCATAGGTCGGACGGGCCGCGAGCAGCTCTTCACGCACCACTTTGTCAGCATACATATCCGCGCGGCCGACGAAATCACTGGCGCCTGTGACAGAGACTTGCAAATTGGTAACCTCGCGAAAATCTTTCGCCAATGCGCGCCCCGCTTTGCGCGCGGTCGCGATCATTACGTTCATATTTGCGCTTTGTACCATGGTGATGCTCCTGCCGATCAGGCTGGGCTATACGCCGCCGGAGCCTGCTTGCCAAGACCTAGCTGCGTTGCAATTTCACCGGCTCGCTGCGCGCGAGTTTCAGCAAATGCGCCATAAAGGGTTTTGTTGTGTCTTCTCGGCGGGTTGCAGCATAAAGCCGGCGCGTTACACCCCGCTCAGTTAGAGGTCTGGTGACGTAATCGGAGTTATAGCGGACCTCGCGCACAACCCAGTCAGGCAACACCGCAACGCCACGATTTGAGGCCACCAAAAGCAAAATCACAGCGGTCAGCTCCACCTGACGCACTGCGCGGGGCTCAACCTTGGCAGGCATCAACAGCTGAGAAAAAATATCCAGGCGCGGCCTATCTACAGGATAAGTGATCAAGACTTCATCGCGAAAATCTTCTGCAGAGATCCAGGATTTTTGGGCTAAGGCATGCTGACTTGAGGCCACAAAAACCGGTTCATAGTCAAACAACGGTGAAAATTCGAGGTCAGGATGCTCCTCTGGATCGGAGGAGACCACCAAATCCACCTCCTCACGCGCCAAAGCTGGCAGCGCGTCAAAGGCCAGCCCCGGGCGTATATCGACATCTACATCCGGCCAGGCCTTGCGAAAGGACTCCAGAACAGGAAACAGCCATTCAAAACACGCGTGGCATTCGATCGCGATATGTAGCCGGCCTGATTTGCCCGCCAGCAGGCTGCGAAATTCCTCTTCCGTGGCCTCAACCTCTGGCAACACTCGATTGGCCAATTTCAGTAGCCGCTGTCCGGCCGCTGACAATTTCAAGGGTTTGGTGCGCCGCACAAAAAGATCAACACCCGCCTGATCCTCAAGCCCTTTGATTTGATGCGACAAGGCCGATTGTGTGAGATTAAGCATATCCGCCGCGCGTGACAGACCCCCGCATTTGTGAATGGCGCGAATGGCGCGCAGGTGGCGCAGATCAAAGTGCATATCCAATATTCCTCATAACTAAATTGAATTTTATGAATTTGATTAATCATAATCCCTCTGGCACTGTCAACTCAAGCCAGCTTCAATGAGGATAGAATGACCCAAATTTCGTTTGAATTTTTTTCGCCAAAAACCATAACAGCCGCGTTCTCGTTGAGCCAAGCTGCCGAAACGCTGGCGGGATTCGCCCCTCAATTTTCGTCTGTTACCTGCAGCACAGATCCCGCTAAAACTCTCGATACCCTACGCGCCTTGCGGCGAACCGGACTGGGCCGCGTGCATGCGCATGTCACCTGTGCAACCCAAAAACCAGCTAATTTTCCAGCCTATCTAAAGGCAGCACAAGCGGCGGGCGCTGAGGGCCTCATCGCTCTGCGCGGCGATGCCGCGCCCGAGGGTTTGGATGTGTTAGACCTGATCGCAAGCGCAAAGCATAACAACATACAGGACATTTTCGTCGCCGCCTACCCAGAGGTGCACCCGTTAGCGCAGGGCACCCAGAGTGATTTAGACTGGCTCAAACGCAAACAAGATGCCGGCGCCACGGCCGCGATCACCCAATTTTTCTTTCATACAGATTTTTTTCTACGCTTCCGCGACAAGGCAGCGGACGAGGGCATCACCCTGCCCATCATTCCAGGTATTTTGCCCGTGCAAAATTGGACAGCGACCCATGCCATGGCCCGCAGCTGTGGCACATCTATCGCTCCGGATTTGGCAGAGGGCTTCGCCCGCGCCGAACGAGAAGGCCGCGCCGAGATGATGGCCATTGCACAAGCCAGTGAACTTTGTGACGGTTTGATCCAAAATGGCGTTGAGCACTTGCATTTTTACACAATGAACCGCGCCGAAGTGGTCAGCGCCATCTGCACCGCTTTGGGAAAAGCACCAAAACAAAGCCTGCGCCGCGTGGCTTGAAGCCGCTCCTGTGTCACGCTAAGCTTGCCCCGCGCCGGCACAAAACACCGGCACAAAGGGGGCTTGAGATGACAGAGGCGAAGGATTTTTCGGATCTACCCACCCGCGCGCAGCTTCTTTCGATGTCCGGTTATGAGTTCATGTGCGCCATGCGCGACGGCACATTGCCGCGCCCACCTATCGCGCGCTTGCTCTGCTATGATCTGACCGAAGTTTCGGACGGCTCTGTTACCTTTTCCGGAACCCCGGAGTTCGATCACACGAACCCAATGGGCGGGCTTCATGGCGGATGGTATGGGGCGGTATTGGACAGCTGCATGGCCTGCGCGGTCATGACCAAAGTTCCACAAGGCTGCATTTACACAACGCTGGAATATAAGGTCAATATCACACGCAGCATCCCAATCGGCCAACCTGTCGTCGCCCACGGATGGGTGCAGCACGCCGGCCGATCCACCGGCGTCGCTGCGGGCGAAATCCGCGGCGCTGAAGATGGCAAACTCTATGCCACCGGTTCAACCACCTGTATCATTATGCAAATCGATGCGGCGCCCAGGCCGCCGATCCGCGACGCTGGGATGAAGAGACTCTGAGCGAAACCGTCCGACCACACGTCTGGACCGCGCCCAAAACAGCCAATTCAATCCGCTCCAATTGCCGGTCGAAGGCGCATGAACATCTTGCGCGAATTCCTCTTCCCAAGCTTTGGGCAAGGGCAGGCCGCAGTCTTGCAGTCGCTGCATCAGCCAGACGAAGGGTATATTTGACAGAAGCCGTGTCTGGGGAGATCCCATCACCTGCCCGCCCACATCCCCATGATTTCCAACAAACCAAACCTGCTGCAAATGGACCGGCCGATCTGGCGTATCGTCCCACATCTCAGGCCGATATGTGTCGCGGGTTTCGTCCAAAGCCAAAGATTGAAACCCGGCTCCGACACAGGCGCTGATCTGATGATTGTGAAACCGGTATTTTGCCTTAAATAGCGACCAAAGCCCCGGCAAGCGCAGCCCAAGTGCCTTAACCGTATCCCACACCCCAATCGCCGCGATGGGTACCTCCAAGTGGCAATAATCTTCCGCAAAGGCCCGCAGACCTGCGCCGCCATCTCGATAATGACGATAGGCCAGAGACACGTGACGCTGGGTGGCCTGATCGCGCCTGAGCAACCCGACGCGATCGATTAATCCCGCCAAAGAGCGTGCCGCAAAGGCACCGCGCGAGTAGCCAATCAAAAAAATCTCATCGCCCGGTTGATAGCGGCTCGCCAATGCGCCGTAGACCTGTTGAATTTGCAGATCCAACCCACTGCCGGTCAACACCGACCAGGCGGATGCCAAAAGATCACCCCGATCAAATTGCAGCCCCGGTTGATAATGCAGTGTCACACCCGGCCCGGCGTTGCGTTTCAAAAGCCGATAGGCCAGCCCGGCATTTGTTTCAAATCCCTCCTCGAGCGACGAAAGCGTACCATCCATTACAACAACGTGCACCATTCGGCGCGGCGCCACCGTAAACGCAGCATCCGCATCTTCCACAACTTGGCCA
>JAKMFM010000039.1 GCA_022425445.1 Planktomarina sp. | reverse complement strand
TGCTGTCTAGGCAAGGCTTGGCGCGGGATCAAGAGGAAATCAGCGCGCCAAGCAAAGAAATTTAGCTGTCGTCGTCGTCTGTGGCGACATCTGCGATTTCATCGAGTGAAACCGTATCATCGTCGTCCTCATCAAGCACATCATCGCCCAAATCTACATCGACGTCATCATCATCCAATACCACTTCGTCGGTATCTGTGTCGGCTTCATTCATCTTTGTTGTCTGTGCATCTTCCGCGTCGGCCACCATGGTGCGGCCTTTATTTGCGTCAAGCGTTACAGTTTCGCCCGTGTAGGGGCTGATAATCGGATCTTTATTCAAGTCGTAAAAACGCTTGCCTGTGGTGGGGCAGATACGTTTGGTGCCCCATTCTTCGTTCGGCATGTGTTTTCCCCTCTCGCAATCGGTGACAATCTGTGCCGAGTGCCATACACAAGAGGCGGTGTCAAAGGTGAAATCTATTAATTCGTGGATGTCGTGGATGAATCTGCCCTCAAATACCGCTGATCGGCAGTTTACACTGCCAGGGCAGCCTGAAATTAAGGTTGTGCTGCGCCCGTCGCTCCGGGCGCGCCGCCTATCTTTGCGGATCTCACGCCTTAAAGGGCAGGTGACGCTGAGCCTGCCGCAGTCTTGCCCAATGGTGCAGGCGGAAAATTTTATTTTGGAAAAAGAATCTTGGATCCGCGCGCATTTGGCGGATTTGCCTTTGGCGACCCAAGCTGGATTTGACCGTCAGGTGCCCTTTACCGGTCGGACCTTGACCATATGTCCTGGCCAGGGGCGGCAGGTTGAGCTGAAAAGAGATCTGCTCATGGTGCCCGGCCGCGAGTCTTTGGTTCCTGCCCGTGTGAAAGCCTTTTTAAAGCTGCAAGCCCGCTTGGCGCTGCAGGAGGCAGTCGATGACTATTCGCAAAGTCTCGGGCGCCCTTATGGGCGCCTGACCCTGCGGGACACCACCTCGCGATGGGGATCTTGTTCGACACAGGGAAATTTGAACTTCTCTTGGCGCCTCATCATGGCGCCACCTGAGGTGTTGTGCTATGTGGCGGCTCATGAGGTGGCGCATTTGGAGCAGATGAATCACTCTGCCGCCTTCTGGGCTCTTGTCGAACGGCTGTTTCCGGGTCATCAAGCGCAGCGTGACTGGCTCAAACGCTACGGCGAAGATCTGCATCGGTATCAGTTTTAAATCGGTGTATAAGAGGCGGCGCAGCTTGGTCGAGACCGTTGGCATTTGACAGCCAAAGGTAATTGTGATCACAAATACGCATGGCAGAGAAATTACAAGACAGCTATCTGGCCGCTCATGACCAGCTCTATCGCACATTGCGTATGCGCATCATGTACGGCGAAATGCGTCCGGGTCAGGCGATCACCCTGCGCGGCGTGGCTGAGGAGTTTTCGGTTTCAGTAACTCCGGTGCGCGAGGCGTTGAAACGATTGGCGGCGGAGGGGGCGTTGAGTATTTCGGTCAGTGGACGGTTTCAAACCCCGGCTCTGACCAATGATCGGATTGAGGAGCTTGCGGCTCTGCGGGCGTTAATTGAGGTGGAACTGGCCACGCGGGCTTTGCCGCGGGCGCATATGGCGCTGGTTGAGCGATTGCAATCCATAAATAATTCCATTTCGGTTGCCGTCGCTAGGGCCGACGCTGTGACTTATATCCGAACCAATCTTGAGTTTCACCGCACGCTGTATCTGAGGGCTCAGGCTCCAGCGATGCTGGCAACTGTTGAGACGGTTTGGTTGCAAATGGGCCCGACGATGCGGGCGCTCTATGGGCGATTGCAACGCAAGGATCCGCCCATGCACCACCGTCTCATTCTGGCGGCTTTAAAAGCTGGCGATGAGCCGGGCTTGCGCGTGGCCGTACGGGCGGATGTCACCCAGGGGCTACGTATGTTGGCACGCTAAGCCCGCGCCCAAGGGCGCAGGCATCTCAACACAAGGACCTGTGTGAAGAGGGCGACCAGCTCAGCTGTGAATTGCCCCATCACCACAGGCCAAAGCCGCTTCGCGCACCGCTTCTGAATAGGTGGGATGAGCGTGGCAGGTGCGGGCCAGATCCTCGGCGGCGGCGCCAAATTCCATCGCAACGCAGACCTCATGGATCAAATCGCCCGCCATAGGGCCGATGATATGTGCGCCGAGAATGCGATCAGTCTGGGCGTCCGCGAGGAGTTTGACAAACCCATCGGCGGCAAAATTTGCTTTTGCTCGACCGTTGCCCATGAAGGAAAATTTGCCAGCCTTGTAAGCGCGGCCGGCCTCTTTCAATTGTTCTTCGGTTTGACCGACTGTCGCAACTTCGGGATGTGTGTAGATCACACCGGGGATCACGTCATAGTTCACATGGCCGGCTTGCCCGGCCAAAATTTCAGCCACTGCCATGCCGTCGTCTTCGGCCTTATGCGCCAGCATTGGACCTGTGATGGCGTCGCCAATGGCATAGATGCCCGGAACGGAGGTCGCGTAATGAGCGTCGGTCTGGATCTGGCCGCGCGAGGTTAGGGCTACGCCCAGGGCGTCCAACCCAAGCCCATCGACATAGGGGCGCCGACCTGTGGCAACCAAAACCACATCGGCTTCTACTTCATGCGCGGTGTCTTTGTTGCGTTTGACATAGCTCACCGTCGCTTTGCCTTTTTTAACTGCAACCCCTTGCACGGCCGCGCCCATGGTAAACTTGAGGCCTTGCTTTTTGAGAATTCTTTGGAAGGTTTTTTGCACCTCACCATCCATGCCGGGGGTGATGTTGTCCAAATACTCAATGACCTCAACCTCAGCGCCCAAACGCGCGTAGACAGATCCCAATTCCAAACCAATGACACCAGCGCCAATCACCACCATTTTGCGTGGAATCTTATTCAAGGCGAGGGCGCCCGTCGAGGTGACGACGGTTTTCTCGTCGATCTCAATTCCGGGCATGCTCGAAGGCTCGGAGCCTGTTGCTATGATGATGTGTTTGGCTTCGTGAATGTCATCGCCAACTTTAACCTGACCTGCCGCTGGAATGCTGCCCCAGCCTTTCAGCCAATCAATTTTGTTTTTCTTAAAAAGAAATTCGATGCCCTTGGTATTGCCGTTGATCACATCGGTTTTGTAACCCTGCATCTTTGCCCAATCGACCTTAGGATCGTCGGCAATCAAGCCCATTTTTGCAAAATTATGTTGTGCTTCATGCAATTGGTGGCTGGCATGCAGCAAGGCTTTGGACGGAATGCAGCCAACATTCAGACAGGTGCCCCCCAGCGTATCACGCCCTTCGACACATGCGGTTTTGAGACCCAGCTGTGCGCAACGAATAGCGCTGACATAGCCGCCAGGGCCGGAGCCAATCACAATTACATCATAAGAAGCCATCTCGAAGGTCCTTTGTTTTTGTTCAGGCTTGAGAGCCCATGAGTTAATTTCTGTCCCAACCCAAAACTATGGGCGGCCGCTAAAAGATCCTCGGGGCCAAATATCCAAAATGAACACTATGGCCGCGTAGATGCGCCTTTGTCCAGACTGTTGAATGTCTGGATCTCAACCGGTCTAGAGATCCATCAACAGGCGGCGTGGATCTTCCAAAGCTTCTTTGACACGCACAAGGAAAGTGACTGCGCCTTTGCCGTCCACAACCCGGTGATCATAACTCAAAGCAAGATACATCATGGGGCGAATAACCACCTCACCGTTGATGGCCATTGGACGATCTTGGATCTTATGCATACCCAATATGCCCGATTGCGGCGGGTTGAGAATAGGGGAAGACATCAGTGAGCCGTAGACCCCACCGTTGGAGATCGTGAAGGTGCCGCCCTGCATTTCTGCCATGGACAATTTGCCATCGCGCGCGCGGGCGCCTTTTTCAGCAATTGCCTTTTCGATTTCGGCAAATGACAAAGAATCCGCGTCGCGGATAACGGGCACCACCAATCCGGTTGGCGTGCCTGCAGCGATGCCCATATGGACGAAATTTTTATACACGATATCCGTGCCATCAATTTCTGAATTGACCTCAGGCACCTCGCGCAGCGCATGGCAGCAGGCGACGGTAAAGAAGGACATAAAGCCCAATTTCACGCCATGTTTTTTTAAAAACAAATCTTTGTACTCATTGCGAAGGGCTATGACCTCGGTCATGTCGACCTCATTGTAAGTGGTCAACATCGCGGCAGTGTTCTGGCTATCCTTCAGGCGCCGCGCGATGGTTTGGCGCAGGCGCGTCATCTTTACGCGCTCCTCGCGGGCGGCGTCATCTGCTGGAACTGCCGCTCGAATAGGTGTGGCAGGGGCGACTGGAGTCGCCTGGGGTGCGGCCGCAGCTGCGACGATGGCTTGTTGAACGTCTTGCTTCATGACGCGGTTGTCTTTGCCTGTTGCGGTCACATCATCGCGGCTGAGGCCGGCCTCTGACATGAGCTTTTTCGCGGACGGGGCATCTTCGACATCATGGCTCTTTGCAGCAGGGGCGCTGGCCGTTTCTGGGGCGGCAGCGCTGGAAACGTCCCCGCCAATGACCGCCAATTGGCCGCCGGCTTGAACGGTGCTGCCTTCGGCGGCGAAGATTTGTCCCAAAACTCCAGCGGCCGGGGCGGGCACTTCCACACTCACCTTATCGGTTTCCAGTTCACAAAGCATTTCGTCCTGCGTCACAGTATCGCCGGGCTTTTTGTACCAGGTGGAGACGGTGGCCTCGGTCACAGATTCCCCCAAGACCGGCACCATCACTGCGGTGGTTTGCGATGCCGGCGCTGGTGTGCTTTTGGCGGGGGCAGAGGCCGTGGCGCCTTCGTTGATTTGTGCCAGCAACGCCTCGGTGCTGACGGTTGCACCCTCGGCGGCGACAATTTCTGCCAATGTGCCGGCCACAGGGCTGGGCACTTCGACGGTGACCTTATCAGTCTCTAGCTCACAGAGCATATCATCCACGGCAACTTGATCGCCCGGTTTTTTGAACCAGGTCGCGACAGTGGCTTCGGTCACAGATTCGCCCAAAGTGGGAACACGAACTTCGGTGGCCATAATTTTATCCTTTCAACGTAAGCGCTTCATCGACGAGCGCGGCTTGTTGTGATTTATGTGTAGAGGCAAGCCCAGTTGCGGGTGAGGCCGAGGTGGCGCGTCCAACATAGGCCGGGCGGCTGTATTTGGCGCCAATGCGTGTGAGAACCCATTCGATATTCGGCTCAATAAAGGTCCAGGCGCCCTGATTTTTCGGCTCTTCTTGACACCAGACGATTTCTGCCTGTTTGAAGCGTTCCAATTCGTTGACCATTGAGATAGCGGGGAAAGGATAGAATTGCTCGACCCGCAGCAGATAGATGTCCTCAATGCCTCGGGCGTCCCGTTCTTCAAGCAGATCGTAATAGACTTTACCCGAACAGATCACCACGCGTTTGATCTTTTTGTCCGCAACCAACTTTGTCTCGGAATTGCCATATTGAGCATCATCCCACAACACCCGGTGAAAGCTGGAACCGGTGGTAAATTCCGCGCGTTTAGACACTGCCATTTTATGACGCAACAAAGATTTTGGCGTCATGAGCACCAAAGGTTTGCGGAAGGTCCGGTGAATTTGTCGGCGCAAGATGTGGAAATAATTGGCCGGAGTGGTGCAGTTGGCGACGATCCAATTGTCATGGCCGCACATTTGCAAAAAGCGCTCAAGGCGGGCAGAGCTGTGCTCTGGGCCTTGGCCCTCAAACCCATGGGGCAATAGCATGGTCAGACCCGACATGCGCAGCCATTTGCTTTCGCCGCTGGAGATGAATTGATCAAACATGATCTGCGCGCCATTGGCAAAATCGCCAAATTGCGCTTCCCACATGACCAAAGCGTTGGGCTCGGCCAAGCTGTACCCATATTCAAAGCCCAAAACCGCATATTCGGAGAGCATCGAATCGATAACTTCATAGTGGCCCTGACCGTCACGGATGTTGTTGAGCGGGTAATAGCGTTCTTCGGTGTCCTGATTGATCAGGCCAGAGTGGCGGTGGCTAAAGGTGCCGCGTGTGCTGTCTTGCCCAGACAGGCGGACTGGATGGCCTTCTGTTAATAAGGAGCCAAAAGCCAACGCCTCGCCAGTGGCCCAATCAATCCCTTCACCGCTGCTCAGCGCTTTGGTTTTGGCATCCAACATGCGCTGCACAGTTTTATGGATTGGGAAACCCTCTGGCACTTGGCAAAGCGCGCGCGCCACATCGTCAAAGGTTTCTTCACCCATGGCCGTGGCGCCGCGTTGGTATTCTTCACCGTGGCGATTCATTTTCGACCAGCGCCCATCCAGCCAATCTGCCTTATTGGGCTTATAATCTTTACCCGCTTCAAATTCCGCATTCAGAAGCGATTGAAAGCTGGCTTTCATATCTTCGATTTCGCCCTCTGGGATGAGCCCATCACGCACCAGGCGCTCCGTGTAGAGGGTGAGGGTGGTTTTTTGCGTTTTGATCTTTTTGTACATGATTGGATTGGTAAACATCGGCTCATCGCCTTCGTTATGACCAAAGCGGCGATAGCAAATGATATCAACAACCACATCTTTTTTGAATTTTTGACGGAATTCTGTCGCAACGCGGGCGGCATGGACCACGGCCTCCGGATCATCGCCGTTGACGTGGAAAATGGGGGCTTCAACCATCAAAGCGATATCGGTTGGATAGGGGGAAGACCGGCTGAAATGCGGTGCAGTGGTGAACCCTATTTGGTTGTTCACAACGATGTGCATGGTGCCGCCGGTTTTGTGCCCTTTCAGCCCTGACAGGCCAAAACCTTCCGCGACAACACCTTGACCGGCAAAGGCGGCATCACCATGCAGCAGAATCGGCAGAACGCCAGTGCGCTCTGTGTCGTGGTTTTGATCTTGTTTTGCGCGGGCTTTGCCCAAAACGACCGGATTTACGGCCTCAAGGTGGCTTGGGTTGGCAGTAAGTGATAAATGCACCGAATTGCCATCAAACTCGCGATCAGAGGAAGCGCCGAGGTGATATTTCACATCGCCCGATCCATCCACATCCTCGGGCTTGAACGAGCCGCCTTGAAATTCGTTAAAGATCGCACGATAGGGTTTGGCCATCACATTGGCCAACACGGACAGACGGCCGCGGTGGGGCATGCCAATGATGATGTCTTTTACGCCAAGTGCGCCCCCGCGTTTGATGATTTGCTCCATCGCGGGAATCAGGCTTTCGCCGCCGTCAAGACCAAAGCGCTTGGTGCCCATATATTTGACATGAAGAAATTTTTCGAAGCCTTCAGCCTCGACCAATTTATTGAGAATGGCTTTGCGACCCTCGCGGGTGAAGCTTATTTCCTTGCCGTAGCCTTCAATACGCTCTTTGAGCCAAGCAGATTCTTCGGGATCGGAAATATGCATATATTGCAGAGCGAAAGTGCCACAATAGGTGCGGCGAACGATTTCTAAAATCTCACGCATCGAGGCAAATTGCAGCCCTAAAACGTTATCGAGAAAAATTGGCCGGTCCATATCGGCCTCTGTGAAGCCATAGCTGGCAGGATCCAATTCGGGGCGGGGATCATCCTCCCGCATGCCCAAAGGATCCAAATCCGCCGCGAGATGGCCACGAATGCGATAGGCCCGGATCAGCATCAAAGCGCGCAGACCGTCGAGCACAGCGCGTTTGAGCTGATCCTCATTCAGCGATGCGCCTGTTTCACTGGCCTTATTGCTGATTTTTTTGCCCGCTTCGCGCGCCTCGGACGCGGCTGGATATTCGCCGGTAAAGGCAGATGTGAGATCATCCATCGGCATGGGTGGCCAATCGCACCGCGCCCAAGAGGGTCCAGAGGCTTTCGCGCGCACATCTCGATCCGCATCGCCCAACGCCGCAAAAAAATCAGCCCATTGCGCGTCAACTGACACAGGGTCGGCGCTGTAGCGGGCATGCATTTGCTCGAGATATTCCGCGTTATGGCCTTGCATGAAGCTTGACCTATGGAATTGATCGTTTGCAGATTGATCTGTCATCGGATGACACCTTGATAAGGAACAAAAAGAGGGTTTGAACGAGTGGCAGCAAGGAAAGTCATGGGACGATCCTTGCCGCATTGGGTGAGCTCAAGCATCGGGCTTGATCGCCTATTATCTAAGTCGAGTTTAAGCGTCATACCCGCCGCTCCCATATTACGCGTCGATCGCGGCCAAAACAGCTTCGCCAAGGCTTGCGGGACTTTCGGCGACTACAATGCCTGCCATTTTCATGGCTTCGATCTTATCCTCTGCACCGCCCTTGCCCCCGGCGACAATAGCGCCCGCATGGCCCATTCTGCGGCCTGCCGGTGCTGTACGTCCAGCAATAAAGCCTGCCACGGGTTTCCACCGGCCTTTTTTCTTTTCATCGGCCAAGAATTGCGCGGCTTCTTCCTCGGCTGAGCCGCCGATTTCGCCAATCATGATGATAGATTGGGTTTCATCATCGGCGAGGAACCATTCGAGCACGTCAATATGTTCTGTGCCTTTGATCGGATCGCCGCCGATACCTACACAAGTGGATTGGCCCAATCCCACATCGGTGGTTTGCTTCACGGCTTCATAGGTCAAAGTGCCTGAGCGCGAGACCACGCCAACAGAGCCGCGGCGATGGATGTGACCCGGCATAATGCCGATTTTGCAGGCATCGGGTGTGATGACCCCTGGGCAGTTCGGCCCGATCAACCGGCTTGAGGAGCCTTCAAGCGCCCGCTTGACGCGCATCATGTCCAAAACAGGTATGCCTTCAGTGATGCAGACGATGACTTCCATCTGTGCGTCAATGGCTTCGAGAATGGAGTCGGCTGCAAAGGGTGGCGGCACGTAGATGACAGAGGCAGCGGCATCAGTGCTATGTTTTGCTTCATGCACAGAGTTGAAAACTGGCAAATTTAGATGAGTTTGCCCGCCCTTGCCGGGGGTCACCCCACCGACCATTTTTGTGCCATAGGCAATGGCTTGTTCTGAGTGAAATGTGCC
>JAKMFM010000267.1 GCA_022425445.1 Planktomarina sp. | reverse complement strand
TATGATTGGTGCAGGCGGGCTTTTGCATCTGCGCGAACAGGGTATAAATGTTCCCGGGCAAATGGGTTTGGCGGGGTTCAACAAAGTCGAACTGATTGACGGTCTGCCGCAGAAATTGGCCACGATGGACAGCTGTCGTTTTGAGATCGGTCAAATGGCGGCCAAAATTATTGCCGCGCGCAACGACCCTTCGCTGGAACCTATGAGCAATGTGATCGAGCTATCACCGAAGATCGCCTATGGTGACACGCTGCGACGCAAATAGTTAAGCTCGATTGGGGAAAATCACCGGGCGGTCGCCAGCTTGCCATTTGGGGTATTTTGTCATGATGCTGGCGAAACGGTCCGACGCCAAAAATCTGCTCAGCCAGCGCTGCAAGTTTGGCCAGGGTTGGGCATCAAACCAGCTGCGGTCACTGTTGGCGAATTGGCGTATGAATGGCATAATTGCCATATCGGCCAAGGTACATGTTGCGCCAAAAATCCAATCTGAGTTGGCAATTTGCGAATTTAAATCCAACAAAAATTCCGCCGCCCGTCCGCGCTCTCGCTTAGGATCAAGATTAGGATAGCGCACGGCATATTTCGTATGGTCCAAAGCGGTTTTGAACGGCCCGTCACAGCGGGCAATCCATTCATATCCCGCCTCTGGCATGACCAGCCAGCGTTCTGGATCTGATCGATCCAAAGCCCAAAGCATCACCTCAAGGCTTTCCTCAATCACCGCAAAGGGCGTCACCAAAACAGGCACAGTGCCCTTCGGAGAGCTGGCGAGCAATTCTGGCGCCTTCTCCCGCAACACGATCTCCCGCAGCTCAACCGTTAAACCAGACGCCAAAATCGCCAGCCGAGCACGCATAGCATAGGGACAGCGCCGAAAGCTGTATAAAACTGGCGACGACGCATCCAAGCTCACGCGGCGCGCCCAAGCAATTGCGTGCCAGAGGTTGCTGTGATTTCAGCAGAAACAATCTGACCTTCCGGTTGAGCCTTATCAAAAGTCACTTCCGCAAATTGCTGTGTGCGACCCATCGAAGGGCTCTCCATCAACACGCTGTGAATTTGCCCGATCTGCGCCACGAGATGGCGCTCAACCTGCGCCTCTCCTGCCTGGCGCAGGCGGGCGGCGCGGTCTTTGATGGCGCGACCATTCACCTGCGGCATGCGGGCGGCCGGCGTGCCCTTGCGCACAGAATAGGGAAAGACGTGTAGCCACGTCAGGTTGCAATCCCGCACCAGCGCCAAGGAATTTTCAAAATGTGCTTCAGATTCCGTCGGAAATCCCGCAATAATATCCGCGCCAAATGTCATCTCAGGGCGCAGGCGCAGCGCCTCCTCAGTGAACCGAATAGCATCGTCGCGTAAATGTCGGCGTTTCATGCGCTTTAAAATAAGATCATCGCCATGCTGCAAGGACAGATGCAAATGCGGCATCAAACGTGGCTCTGTGGCAATGGCCTGCATCAACGCAGGATCCACTTCAATGGAATCAATCGAGCTGATCCGCAGGCGAGGCAAATCTGGAACCAGTTTTAGGATACGAAGCACCAAATCTCCCAAGCGCGGGGTCGCTGGCAGATCTGCGCCCCAACTGGTCATATCTACACCTGTCAGAACAATTTCCGCATAGCCGCGATCCACCAATCTTTTGATTTGATCCACCACAACCCCGGCAGGCACAGAGCGCGAGTTGCCGCGACCAAATGGGATTATGCAAAAGGTACAGCGGTGATCACAGCCATTTTGCACTTGCACATAAGCGCGGCTGCGGGTTCCGAAGCCGTCGATCAAATGGCCGGCTGTTTCGGTAACGGACATGATGTCATCCACCTGCACCGGTTCTGTGCCATACTCTCCTGCCAAGCCGGCCCAAGTTGCAGGCTGCATTTTTTCCGTATTGCCCAGTACAACATCCACTTCGGACATCTGCGCAAAACTCTCAGGCTCAGTTTGCGCCGCGCAGCCTGTGACAATCAATTTTGCTTGCGGGTGTGTGCGGCGCAGCTTGCGTATATCTTGCTTGGCTTTACGCACCGCTTCCGCAGTCACAGCACAAGTATTCACCACAACGGTATCAGTGAGTCCCGATTGACCCACCAGCTCTTTCATTGCCTCAGTTTCATACATGTTTAACCGACAGCCATGATTTGAAAAGACGGGCGCATTCATTGGAGGCTCTCCAAAAACTGCTCAGTCAGCACGCCATCAAACACATGCATGGTTGCGCCTGTCATCCAAACACCATCATCGCGCCAATCGATGTCGATCACACCACCGTCGAGCTGAATTTCAACCCGCCGCCCAGTGAGGCCCAAACGCGCCGCCGCGACCCCTGTGGCGCAAGATGACGAGCCAGAGGCCAAGGTCACCCCTACACCGCGCTCCCAGACACGCATTCTCAGGCGGTTCTCTCCGATCACATGGGCAAATTGCACATTGGTACGCTCAGGAAACAACGGATCATGTTCAAACCTTGGCCCCAATTGCTGCAAATCTACCGCATCCGCATCTTCCACAAAAAACGTGCAATGCGGGTTGCCCATCCCAGTTGCCGTCGGCTTACCCTCAAGCGGTAAGTGCAAAGTCTGCATTTCCCGCGCCAAAGGCACCTCATCCCATGCAAGCAAAGGCTGGCCCATATTGACGCTGACCAACCCGCCCTCCTGACGCGCATGCAAGATGCCGCGCTCCGTAATCAAACAGAGAGTCTCCCGCCCCAAACGCTGCATCTCATATTGCGCGACGCAGCGCGTGGCATTGCCGCAAGCCCCCGCTGTCGAGCCATCGGCGTTGAAAAAGGTTAAGGCGACATCCGCCTTCGGCGAATCACTTATTACCGCCAGCTGGTCAAACCCCACACCCAGATGTCGATTCCCCAATCCGCGGGCAATTTCTGGCGAGATCACTGGCCCATGCCCGCGCGAATCGACAATAACAAAGTCATTGCCGAGCCCATGCATCTTCATAAAGGAAATCTGCTGCGTCATGATGGCCATATATCGGTGTAATTAAAAGGAATCCAGTAATAGATCATAATAGCCCTTGACCCCGCCCTCCACCCTTTCTAGACACCGCCTCAGAGGGCCCTTAGCTCAGCCGGTAGAGCAACTGACTTTTAATCAGTAGGTCGATGGTTCGAACCCATCAGGGCTCACCACTCATACAAAGGCTTAGGCTTAACGGCCTAAGCCTTTCGTTTTTCCCACCAGACATTCAACGAGATCAAGCGGCGCGGTTCAACGCCCAATCGCGCGTTACGGGCCGGCGTCTGCGCGCCGATATCCGCCACGCATGTGCATACCTGCAAAACCCATGCAATCTGTGTGTGATTTGACGTCCCATGCGCCTCCTCGCCGCA
>JAKMFM010000266.1 GCA_022425445.1 Planktomarina sp. | reverse complement strand
CAGTCCCAACCAGGATATCCATGGATAATTTGTAAGCAACTTCATAATCAAAGTGGCCGCGAATGCCATGAGTACGATCGCCAATCCCAGACCAAAAATCAAGATTTGTTTGTCGCCATCGGCAATTGCCGCCACGGCGAGAACATTGTCGAGCGACATGGAGACATCTGCAATCGTGATTGAGATCAGGGCGCCGGCCATGGTTTTTCGTGGCGCTCCTGTGTAGCCCTGCTCAAGATCACCGGCGGTCATCATCGCCTCCTGCGCATCTCGCTCGAGACCCTCGCGGATTTCTTGAAACAGACGCCAGCATACCCAAAAAAGCAGCACGGAGCCAATGAACAATATGCCGGGTATACCGAGAAGGGTTGTTGCGATCACGGCAAATACAATCCGCAGGACAGCCGCAATCACCATACCGTACAAAATAGCGCGTTTGCGCAGTTCTGGAGAGAGGCCAGCCGCAGCCATACCGATGATCAAAGCATTGTCACCTGACAGGATCAAATCCGCGATTATGATTTGACCATAGGCCATTGCAGTATCAAACATTCTGGGCTTCCTTAGTTAAATGAATAGAGCGGCTCAACGGGCGTCCTCCAAAATCATATCCGACAATTTTTCACCAATCATGATCGCCGGAGCATTTGTGTTGCCAGAGGTGATCGTGGGCATGATGGAGCAATCAGCGACGCGCAGACCTTTTAGGCCCCGCACTTTCAAACGTGCATCGACAACGGCCAAGTCATCCTGACCCATTTTGCAGGTGCCCGTTGGATGATAGATTGTCACGCTGTTGTCGCGGGCCCAATTCAATGTTGCGTCATAATCGTCCATGTCGATCTTTGACCCGGGGGTAAATTCTTCGATGATATGTGATTTCAATGGCTCAAACTGCGCAATGCGGCGCGCTATTTGGATGCCCTTCACGATGGTGTCTTGATCGAGTTTTGTGGCCAAGTAATTGGGGTGAATGGCTGGGTGATCCCGCCAATCTGCTGATTTTAACTCGAGATGACCTGTGCTTTCCGGGCGTAATTGCAGCACGGAAGCGGTGAAGGCCGAAAATTTATGCGGCCCATCAGCCGGCGCAGAGGCGCTGAACGGTTGGATGTGAAACTGAATATCTGGTGTAGCCAGCATCGGATCTGTTTTCAAAAAACCGGTGCCAAGACTGGCGGCCATGGTCATGGGTCCTGTTTGGCTGATGGCGTATTGCAGGGCAATCAGGCCCTGTTTGAAAATATTATTGGTCTCGATGTTTATGGTTGAAAGATTTGTTTTGAAAACCGGCCGTGCTTGCAGATGATCTTGCAGATTTTTTCCAACGCCTGGCAGATCGCAGATCGGCTCGATCCCCTTTGCCTTCAGTTCCTGTGCATCGCCAATGCCTGAGAGCATGAGAATTTGCGGTGAACCGATGGCGCCCGCGCTCAAGATCACTTCCCGTCGGGCGCGGATGGTTTGGCTTTGGCCTTCGATATTGGCAACAACGCCCGTGGCCTCACCCTGTTCAACCAGCAGTCTCTCGACTTGCGCATGGGTGATTATGGTGAGGTTTTTGCGATTGCGCGCGGGTTTTAGGTAGGCCACCGCACTGGAGCAGCGCCGCCCTTTATCCAGTGTCAGTTGGAAATACCCCACCCCTTCTTGATCTGAACTGTTGTAATCGGGATTGCGTTTATATCCAGCGCTGACGGCGGCATCGAGCCATTTGTCTACGATTTCGCGCTTCAAACGGGTCGGGGATACGGACAGCGGACCGTCTGTGCCCCGCTCTGCATTCTGGGTGCCATCGCCCTTCCAAGTTTCTGCGCGTTTGAAATAGGGCAGAACGTCTTCCCACGCCCAGCCGGTGTTGCCCAGTTGCCGCCAATGATTAAAATCTTCGGCTTGCCCGCGCACATAGAGCAGACCGTTGATCGAGCTGCAGCCCCCTAACACCCGACCCCGCGGCCAGGGAATATCCCGGCCATTCAATCCCGGATCGCTCTGCGTACGATAGCGCCAATCTGTTTTGGGGTTGTCCATCGTTTTGAAATAACCAACCGGGATGTGGATCCATGGATTGGTGTCGCGCCCACCCGCTTCGAGCAGAGCCACAGAGTATTTTGCATCAGCCGACAGCCGACTTGCCAGCGCACAGCCGGCGGATCCCGCTCCAATTACTACAAAGTCAAACTCCAAGCCAGCTCCATAATCAAAAAATGAGACTTTTATTCTCGTTTTTTCGAGATTTATGTTACTATGCAGGAAAGATGAGATTCGGCAATATAATTTTGCATGGGCGAGATGCGAAGTTTGGGTCGAGAGAGTTGAAGTGAGAAGACAATGGAAGATCGTATTCCAACGAATTTACGCACGTTGCTGATTCTGGAGGTTTTGGGGACGTCTGATCGTGCGCTCTCGCCCACTGAAATCAACAAATCGATCGGCCTGCCCAAGCAAACCATTCACCGCCTCTGCGCCAAGCTAGAGCGGGAGGGGTTTTTGGCCCGGGAAGAAGATGGCAAGAAACTGCGCCCAACGCGGCGCTCGCGGCTTATGGCATCGGGTCTTCTGCATGCCTCCCGTCATCATATCGCACGGCACCAGGTGATGCAAAGTGTGGCGGATGAAGTTGGCGAGACGGTCAACTTCGTGGTGCCCGACAGCAAAGGGATGATCTATGTCGACCGGGTCGAAACGGACTGGCCCTTTCGAGTGCAATTGCCTGTCGGGACCCATGTGCCGTTTCACTGTACGGCAAGCGGTAAAACCTTTCTGGCCAGCTTGGCCCCAAAGGCGCGCCAAGCGATGGTGCGCAGCTTGCAGCTCAAGGAATTAACGGCCAATACGCTGTGCACGGAAGACGCGCTTTTGGCCGAGCTCAAGCAAGTTGCGAAAAATGGGTATGCCTTCGACCGCGAGGAATTTTTCATCGGGATGGTGGCGATGGCTGTGCCAATTCTGGACGAACGCGGGCGCTATGTGGCGTCTTTGGCCTTTCATGGCCCGATACAGCGGTTGACCTATGAGGACGCCTGGTCAAAGCGGCAGGTTCTCATTGATGGCGCGCGCCTGATGCGCGACGTGTTATTTGAGTGAAGAACAGACGCGGCCAGCCCTGTGACAAAGATCGGCTCTAAAATCGCGCAAGCGTTCCGCGATCGATGATGCTGGTCACCAGTTCGTGCCTCAGGATTTGCCCCGGCTCTTGATTGAGCAAAGCCAGCAACACCTCTGCTGCTTTGCGACCCATAGAGTGCTGAGGCACGCGCACGGTTGTCAGGCTGGGCGTGGTGACCCGTGCCAATGAAATATCGTCAAACCCGGTGATTGAAATATCGTCTGGAACGCGCAATCCTAGCTTATGGGCCTGCAGCATGGCGCCCACCGCCAGAACATCGCTGCCGCAAATCACCGCGGAGGGTTTTTCCGAGCTGGACAGCAGCTGCGCAAAGGCCGCCCCAGCTTCTTCAAAACTATATTTACATTCTTCGAGCCCTAAGAGTTGCGCATCGCTTTGGGCTGCGATGGCTTGTTTTATGCCGATGACGCGGGCGGTTGCGCGGTCGTTGCCCTCTCTGAGGCCGCAAATAACCGCCAGTTTCCGATGCCCATGGGCCAACACATGCG
>JAKMFM010000253.1 GCA_022425445.1 Planktomarina sp. | reverse complement strand
GTTCATGTATTTATCTAAGGCATGCAGAGATTTGTCCTGACCATTTCCCGATTGTTTATATCCCCCCAAAGGCACTGTGTTGTCGGCTCCGCCATATGTATTCACATGAACCACTCCGGCGCGCAGCGCTGACACCATCCGATGTGCGCGGCTCAACTGAGATGTCCAGACACCGGCTGACAGGCCGAGCTCCGTCGCATTGGCCAAATCGACGGCGTTCTCTTCTGAAGTAAAGCGCGTGACGGTCAAGACCGGTCCAAACACCTCATCTTGCACCAACCGATCTTTGGGGCTCATGTTGGTGACAATTGCCGGGCGCATGTAATAGCCTCCGGTTTCTGTCAAAATTCTGTCACCACCTGCGACAATGGACTTTACAGACTCGAGCGACTGCAAAACCCAATTTAAATGAGTTTCCGAACTCATAGCACCAATTTGTGTTTCGAGACTGAGTGGATCCCCGACCCGCATTTTCTGAGTTATCGCAATGATTTTCTCCACGAAGGTGTCATGAATACTGTCTTGAACCAACAATCGCGAGCCGGCGATGCAGACTTGTCCAGAATTTCGAAAAATTCCTGCGACGACGGCCTGTGCCGCCGTCTCTAAGTCATCGGTGTCCTCAAAAACCACATGCGGCGATTTACCGCCAAGCTCCAAATAGACACGCTTGAGATTGGTCTGTGCGGCATGTTCCAACAGCTGTCGCCCAACGCGGCCAGATCCGGTAAACACCAAACAATCAACATCCATGGACCTTGCCAACGCCTGTCCTGCGACAGCGCCTTGCCCGGTCACCACATTCAAAACACCAGCCGGTAGACCAGCCTCATGCGCTAATTCCACCAAGCGCAGAACAGACAGAGAGGCAATCTCAGAAGGCTTCAAGACAACACTATTTCCCATCGCCAACGCCGGCGCGATCTTCCAGGCAGATATCATCAGCGGGAAATTCCATGGTACAATGGCCCCCACGACACCAATGGGTTCTTTAAGGATCATGGCCAATGTGGAGGCATCTGTTGGCGCAACTTCACCATAAATCTTATCGATGGCTTCAGCATAATAGCGGATTGTATTTGCGGCGGACATTGGTTCCGCCTTAATCGCCATGGAAATTTCAGTGCCATTATCTCGCACGCCTAACACGGCCAATTCAAGCGCGTGATCATCAATCAACTGTGCCCAATCCAGCAGGATATTCTTTCGGGCAGCCGGAGCCATTTTCGCCCAAGCACCCGTTTCAAACGCCCTGCGCGCAGCCTCGACCGCATGCGCCACATCGACCTCTGAGGCATCTGGTAACTTTGCCAGAAGCGCGCCATCAATTGGTGAAACCACATCCAAAACGGCTTCGGAAACTGCATCAACACTTGTGCCGCCAATTATCATTTTAGGAGGTGGAACGAGACGAACCCGTAAATCATCTATCTCCTTCTGGCGCATTCTACCGTCCACCACATGAGTTAACTCTTGGCCCTTAGGGCAATGGAGTCCACAATGACGCATGTGCTTTAACAGTCAAGTATTTTGGAGGTGACAGCGCGCGCAATTGACTGCTTCCATCTGAACCGGCCCAGAGTATCGCAAACTTAGCTTTGGAGCAGTTCATTAAGGGAGGGCCACAGCGAAATACCCCGCTGACACTAGCAGAAAAATTGGGCTGGATTGTTGTTTGAAACGGCCGATCAGCGATGGTTGGGAAAAGAGAGAAACCGCAAGCAGCTTTCATAGAAGCGTGGGACGTTTGAGATTCGCATGGTCAGGGGGGTATCCCCGAACATTAATTGTGTTCAAAAGTGGAATTTCATCGGTAGAGAAGACCAAGGGCAAAATCGCTCCCAAGCTAATTTGAAACATTGGGCGCGGTGTCGCATTGCATCGAGGCGAATTTAGATGATGGTAGATGACGCCAGAGCTGGTTAACATTGCCCCCGATTGGCGCATGCGCACTCATTACCCAAAGTAGTCGGGAGTCAGGTGTTGGCGATGGCAATATTCCTGAAATCTTTGATCTTTTCCTTAACCAGCAACGCTAAACACCTAAAAAAGAACAGATCTTGAAGCGCGCAGGCTCGTGGCGTCAGACCGCGACTACGGTTTGCTCGATAGCACCAAAAATACTTTTACCGCCACCGTTGAGCATTTCAAACTTTATCGTGTCTCCTGGCGTCATGAACCGAGTGCGAGCCTCGCCATCCTGTATGGTCTCAATCATACGCTTTTCGGCCAAGCAGCAGGAGCCGACTTCATCGTGATTTTCATTACTCACCGTCCCCGAACCAATTATAGTGCCAGCTGCCAAGTCTCTGGTGCAGGCGGCATGCGCAATCAAATCTGTAAATTCAAAGCTTAGGTCTTTGCCCGCATCTACACGCCCGAATTCATTGCCATTATAAGTCGTTATTAATGGTAAATTAATGCGTCCGCCGGTCCATGCTGCACCCAGCTCGTCGGGCGTGACGCAAACTGGTGAAAAGGCGCTGGCAGGCTTTGATTGGAAAAAGCCAAAACCTTTTACTAATTCTGGTGGCATAATATGGCGAAGGCTAATATCGTTACATAACATGATGAGTTTTATATGGGACTTGGCTTGCTCGGGAGAGCAACCCATCGGTACATCATCCGTAATAACAGCTATTTCCCCCTCAAAATCTAGGCCCCAGTCGTTCCCGCCACAGGGTATGGGATCAACGGGCCCCAGAAAACCGTCGCTGCCTCCTTGATAAAGCAAAGGGTCTGTTTCAGAGTTTGCAGGCATCTTGGCGCCCCGGGCTTTGCGAACAAGCCGCATGTGGCTCAAATAGGCACTGCCGTCAGCCCATTGAAATGCGCGCGGTAAGGGTGACGCCAAAGCTTTCGGATCATATGGGAGAGAATCGACCTCAAAAGCCTCCATTTCGCTATTGAGAGCCCGCAGCATCGGCTCAGTGCGCTCCCAATCCTCGATGGCATCACGAAGGCTTGGCGCAACAGACGTGGCCAGAACCATACGCGACAAATCACGGGATACGATCACTAGGGCGCCATCACGACCACCAACCTTCAAGGACGCAAATTTCATAGTCTGGGTTCTCTTTCTATTATTGTAACGATTGGTGAGGGTCGGCGAGGGCCCACCAGATCTACAATGCCATTTTCACAAACTGCGCTCGATGCGCTATATCTGCCAGCCTGACATCTCTCCTGTTTTATGGGCAACTCCAATCTTCAAGCCTTCCTTCATTGGTATCGTGTCATTTGCGCCCAGGCGTCCCATCAAAGTGTTTTTTGATTTTACTCCAACAGTCTGCGTAGTTTTCTTGCAGCGGGGCCTCGGTGGCTGCAAAGGTTGTCAGATGCTGAGGAAAGCGCGTTTCAAACATAAAGGACATCGTGTTCTTCAGCTTCTCGGCTTTGAGATCGCTATTGGATGCGCCTTCGAATGCATCCCGATCGGGCCCATGCGGCAGCATCATATTATGCAGGCTTATTCCGCCGGGCACAAAACCCTCGGGCTTGGCATCATAAACACCGTAAATGTTGCCCATAAGCTCCGACATGATGTTCTTGTGATACCATGGCGGGCGGAAGGTATCTTCAGCAACCATCCAACGCTCCCGAAACAGAACAAAATCGATATTGGCCGTTCCTGGACTGCCAGATGGTGCGGTGAGCACGGTAAAAATTGAGGGGTCTGGGTGGTCAAATAACACTGCTCCCACGGGGCAATAGTTGCGCAAATCATATTTGTAAGGGGCGTAGTTGCCGTGCCATGCCACCACATCCAATGGGCTTTGGGAAATCTCGGTCACGTGAAATTGCCCGCACCATTTGATCGTAACGGTTGAAGGGACCTCGTGATCTTCAAACGCAGCTATTGGCGCTTTGAAATCCCGTGGATTTGCAAGGCAATTCGCCCCAATAGGACCGCGTGCAGGCAGCTCGAATTTCTCACCATAGTTTTCGCACACAAAACCCCGTGCTGGTCCGTCCATTAATTCAACGCGGTAAAGCAGGCCCCGCGGTATGATGGCAATTTCCTTGGGTTCTAGATCAATAATCCCGAGTTCCGTATGGAACCGTATCCGACCTTGCTGGGGGACCACCAACAGTTCGCTGTCGGCAGAATAAAAATAATCGTCTACCATGCTTTCTGTTACAAGATAGACATGTGTTGCCATGCCTATTTGCGTATTTACGTCACCGGCCGTTGTCATCGTGCGCATGCCGGTCATCCAGGTCAGAGGCGTGTCTGACACCGCGATCGGGCCCCAGCGATATTGACCCAAACTGATGACATCGTGATTAATGCAGGGCGCAGTTTTCCAATAGGGCATTTCGACCTTTGTATATCGGGTCGAGTGTTTAACTGATGGGCGAATGCGGTAACACCATGTGCGTTCGGGTGGATGTTTCGTAAATGCGGTCCCGGACAACTGTTCTGCATAGAGGCCATAATCACATTTTTGCGGGCTGTTGCGACCTTGAGGCAAAGCCCCTTCCAGCGCCTCCGTCTCATGAGCGTTCCCAAAACCAGACATGTAGCCAGGGGAAATGCTATTGGATTTGGCTTGTTGCACGATTTTGCGTCGGTCATGGGTCGTCATAACGGGTCTCCAAAGCCAGTAGGGGGCCTACATGCATAAAATCAAACCATCCAGTTTTTACACGACGGATGCTAAGAAAACCGGATCTCACTCAATATATTTGATAACAAATGCACCGGTGGTTTTGTAATGTTCACACAAGAGCTGATTGGCTTTATTAAAATCGCCTTCAATGACAGCATCTACAATACATTGATGTTCATCTCTCACCATTCTGGCCTCATACGCGAACGCACGGGACGCAATATACCTATAGCGAATGTTCAAATCATAAAGTTGGCTACAAAATCCGAGCAGAACAGGAGAATTACAGTT